>CALAVF010000210.1 GCA_937892315.1 uncultured Prevotellaceae bacterium
CCGCAGCCATATCGCCGCAACCAGGGAATCCGCAGCCGCCGCAGTTGGCTCCAGGCAACGCCTCCAGCACTTGACCGATTCGCGGGTCTTCCTTCACAGCAAATCGCTTCGACACCACATAGAGGAGCAACGCCAAGACGAAGCCCAGCACAGCCAAAGCGACCACTGCAATCAGAATTACTTGAGAATCCATAAAATGTTATTACTTAGTTAGTATTAAATATTCGTCAGTCAGTTTCAATCCAGAAGGCAAACCGCTTCGCCATCCGGCCTCTATTTAAATATAAGATGTAGAAATACACCGCAAGGATGGCGGCGAGAATGCCCACCGACATCAGTTCGCCCAACTTCATCCACACCATCGCCACCAGCAGCCACACCGCAATGAGCAGCAGCGGCACGCCAAACGCCAACCGCACAGCCTGCTTGCCCATGCTCAACGCACCGCACACGTTCACCTGCTCGCCCTCTCGATACTTCTGCTCGGCTCCCGTCTCATAGACATCAATGATTTTCTCCTTGCTCTCGCTCGAAGCACACATCGACCGCGCCTTGCAACCGCTGCACGCCGCCAACTGGACGATGTTCACCCTCACGTGGTCGCCGTCAATGCTTTCAATCACACCCTGATGCTCTATCTTGTCTTTCATTCTGATAGCCTTTTTTGCATTTCTGTCACCAGTTTGCAGTTTTTCATGACAAATTGCAAAGTGCAGATTACAACTTAACATTGCAAATGTACTAAAATAAAAGATATAAATAAAAAGAAAACCGTAAAAATCTTTATAAAACATAAAAGTTTTTGGTTTTTCATTAAAAATGAAAGAAAAAAGCCGTAACTTTGCACCGTCGTTACGAGATAGCGACAGAGTTCACGTCGTCACGAGTTGGCGACACAATCATTAACAATTAAACACTTTTTATTGCAAAATGGCAACAAGAATTCGTTTGCAGCGTCACGGTCGCAAGAACTACGCTTTCTACAGCATCGTGGCTGCTGATGCAAGGGCACCACGTGATGGTCGCTTCATCGAGAAAATCGGTACTTACAACCCCAACACCGATCCTGCAACAATTGATTTGAACTTTGAGCGTGCACTCTACTGGGTGCTCGTAGGTGCTCAGCCAACAGACACCGTTCACAGCATCCTCTCCAAAGAAGGCGTTTACATGAAGAAGCACCTCCTCGGCGGTGTGAAGAAGGGCGCGTTCGACGAGGCTACAGCCGAGGCTAAGTTCAACGCCTGGAAACAGGAGAAGGACGCCAAGGCTCAGAAGGCTGCTGACAAGAAGGCCGCCGACAACAAGGCTGCCCAGAAGGCACGTCTCGACGCCGAGAAGAAGGTGAACGAGGCTGTCGCTGCTAAGATTGCTGAGAAGAAGGCTGCCGCCGCTGCTGCCCAAGCAGAGGCACAGGCAGATGCCGCTCCTGCAGAAGAAGCACCAGCAGAGGCTTAATCAAGACCTTCGTTTCCAACAAAACGGGAGGGACTTGCCAGCATGGCAAGTCCCTCTCTTGTTTTCAGATGTCCCCATCTCTCTTTGCCATATTCTAAAAACGCTTTTAGATTCTTTTTATTTCGTCCCCACAGAACAAAATCTCATCCGTTTTACACCATTACTGCTTACCATCTCTAATGCTTGTGCAATTACACGATTTGACAATGTACCAGGCTTCTGTCCAAGCGGACACTCTTGGGGGAGTTGCGGGTTCCTGTCACACAATAGTTGTCGGCATTCCTTTCGCCGATGGCATCGATGAAAATGCGACGGATGCGAGCACATTTCTCGTTGATGGAATTCCGAGTGGGGTCTGTCACATCTTCAATGCTCTTTAGCATTTGCTGAGTAGTTCGATAATTCATCAGTTGGCGATAATAGCGCATTAATTCTTCACGATGGTCAGGAAGATAACTGAACATGATGCCTTCTGGATGATGAAGGAACAGGAGATAGACGGCTTTTTCCAACGGAGATAGGCGAATCTCTGTGGGTTGAGTATCTTCTTCCATGTTCTTGTAGCGTGGAATGGCATAAAAGCGACCGTTGTTCAGAATGTGCAATTCGTAGGGCTGTTCGTCACAAACCAGTAGTTGTCTGATGGAAAATTCGTCCACACCCAAATCCCGCAAACGGTTGATGGCTTCACGGGCTTCAGAAAGTGTGCGGTTAACAATGTACTCATCTTTGTCGGGCACTTGCTCCATCTTTCGGGCAAAGATTTTTCCATCCAGTTCTTCCCGTTTTTGCAGCATCTCCAACACTTCAGTTAGCACTTTTAGAGGTGGATTGGCGTTTGTAATGGGATAGCGGCGGAAACGAATGGTCTGTTCATCCTTTTTACGCTCGAAAATGAGGAATGACGGAACAAAAGGGAACTCTTCATCTGTCTTCTGACAGCAGGTTGCAGGAAACGGACAAATCATTTCACGTTCGATTTCTTGTTGCTCGGCCTCTGTGAAGAAAGTCCAGAATGACGGGGTGTGAATGATGTTCAACATCACCTTGAACAGTGCAAGGGGTGTATGTTCAAGGTCAATGTACTCCATTTCCTGTTGGAGCCTTTCTGATATCACATCATAGAAGAACTCCACGCGCCATCTTTCCACTTTAATGCTTTCCAAGCCAT
>CALAVF010000211.1 GCA_937892315.1 uncultured Prevotellaceae bacterium
CTATAACCACGAGTTTTATGCCCGTGTGTTCGAGTTGGGGCTTCGTCTGAAGGGCAATTTCGTATGGCCCGCCATGTGGAATGCCGCCTTCTATGCCGACGACCCGCTGAACATGCAGACGGCAGACGACATGGGCATCATGATGGGCACCTCTCACCATGAGCCGATGGCACGGGCACACAAGGAATGGACACGCGACAAGAGCCATGGTGCGTGGAACTACGACACCAACAAAGACGAACTGGATCATTTTTGGAAGACGGGTGTGGAGCGAATGAAAGAGACCGAAGACGTGGTGACTATCGGTATGCGTGGCAATGGCGATGAGCCGATGGGCGAGAAAGCAGACGTGGCACTATTGGAACGCATCGTGGGCAGTCAGCGGCAACTCATTGAGGAGGCAACAGGCAAGCCTGCCAAGGAGACTCCACAGGTGTGGGCACTCTACAAAGAGGTGCAGGAATACTACGAGAAGGGCATGACCGTGCCCGACGACGTGATTCTGCTCCTTTGCGATGACAACTGGGGCAATGTGCGTGTGCTGCCCGAGCAGGATGGCACTCAGGCAGAGGGTGCTTTTGCCAAGCGTCATCCTGGCGGCTATGGCATGTATTATCATGTTGATTATGTGGGTGCTCCTCGCAATACCAAGTTCCTGAATGTTTCGCAGGTGCAGCGTATGTGGGAGCAGTTGCAACTCACCTACACGTATGGCGTGGACAAACTCTGGATTCTCAATGTGGGCGACCTGAAGCCAATGGAGTTCCCGATAGATTTCTGGTTCAAGATGGCGTGGAATCCTTCGCAGTTCCATGCTGGCAACTTGCAGGCATATACGGAGGCTTTCTGCCGTCAGCAGTTGGGCGAGAAATGTGCCAAGGAGGCGGCTCGCATTCTTACGTTGCAATGCAAGTATGCCCATCGCCGCACACCCGAACTGCTGGATGCCAATACCTTTAACCTCCAGAGCGGCGAGTGGAAGGAGCGTGTGGACGAATACAACGAGTTGGAGCGGGATGCAACCATCCTCAGAGAACGCCTCCCCGTGGAGTACCGCAACACCTACAACGAGTTGATTTACTTCCCGGTGCGTGCGATGGCGAACCTCTACGAAATGTATTACGCCGTAGCGATGAACCGCTATTATGCCGAGCAGAACGACCCGCGTGCCAACGAGTGGGCAGAGAAGGTGCAAACCTGCTTCACCCGAGATGCCGAGTTGTGTGACGACTACAATCACAAAACCGCCGGCGGCAAGTGGAACCACATGATGGACGAGATACACATTGGGTATCGCTCGTGGAACAATCCGCCGAAGAACATCATGCCGGAGGTGATGCGAGTGGAGGCGGCTGAGGAAACCGCCAAAGAGTTCGCCGCCAAGCCTTATGCCATCGTGCTTGAAGCGGCAGACTTCACCGCCAAAACCGATGCTGCCGAAGCCGCTTGGCAGGTCATTCCCGACTTTGGCATCTATCAAAGCGGCATCGCCTTGTTCCCCTATACGAAGGGAACGACAGGGGCATCCGTCACCTACGAATTTCTGTTGCCCGACGATGCGGAGCAAGTCAACCTGACCCTGCTGCTGGCTCCGACCTTCCCCTTCAACAGCGGCCGTGGGCAGCGGCTTGCCGTCAGCGTGGATGGCAGCCCTCTGCAGACGCTGAACGTGAACGAAGCCAGCCGTTACATCCGCAACGGTTATCGTGACCAAAATTACGAGTGGGAGACGACTCGCGTCAACAAGCAACGCCTCTCGTTGTCTGCCAGAGCCAAGGGGCAGCACACCCTTACGTTGAGTCCGCTCGATCCGGGCATTGTCATCGAACGAATCATCATCGAATAAAAGAGGATGTGTCAAAAAGTGTACACTCACAACCTCTGAATCGACCACGTCGTGGTCGATCTGCCGACCACGTCGTCATCGGTTCGCCGACCACGACGTGGTCGATTTTGAGGTGCTGAGGTTATGGCTATTTGACAAACCCTCCTTCCGTAGTCGAGGGCTACGGCTTAGGGGTTATTGGTTCCCTTGATAGTCAAAATACTCGAAAGCGGCATTGCCAGAGGCGTACATGCCGAGGATGACACCTGTGAATCCGCCAACCACTTCGGTGCTGAGCAGGCTGCACTCGATGGTGCCCACCAACGAGAACGCTGTGCCATCGGCGGATGACTCGAAGTAGTAGTGATTGCCGTCGCTGCGTACACGGAGCGTCAGGCTGGGCGATGTGGACACCTTGCCATGCTTAAGTTGTTCTATGCTCTTGATTTTGAACCGCAAGGCTGGCATGTAGCCGCTGTTGGTTTTCATGACGGAGAAATCGACGTGTCCATCGTTGATTTGGTACACGCTGATGCCTGCCTCGTCGCCCCTTTCTTCGCTGAGCATCGTCACACGCGTCTGTGCCGTGAAGTCGGCATGTTCTTGCCGACGCCCCACAAAGGTTGGCTGCTCATTCTGCGAAAGCCCTTCGCCCGACGAGGTGAGTTGCAGTTTCCCGTCCGTGAACTGATAGTTGCGGGCGAGAGGATTCTGGATATAGACCCATTCGGGACCCAGTTTGCCTGTCTCGAAAGTGGTACGCACGGGTGGCTGTGGCATCGTCACCTGTGGCAAGGTCTTGACCGCCATCACGGTATCGACAGGCTGTCCGCCGTTCACGACGGGCCACTCGCCGTTTTTCCATTCCACAGGGGCGAGGTAGGTCTCACGACCCAAGTGGTGGTAACTGCCGCCGTAATTGCGGTAGGCGAGGAAGACAATCCACCACGAGCCGTCCTTTGCCTGAACGAGGTCGCCATGCCCTGTTCCCTGAATGGTGTTGCTCTGTCCCGCCAAGGAGCAGTGTGTCAGAATCGGGTTGGCAGGGTTGGCTTCGTATGGGCCGTCTATCTTCTTGCTACGGGCAATGGTGAGGCGGTGTGCCAACTCAGTGCCGCCCTCCGAAATGAGCAAGTAGTAATACCCGTCTTTCTTGTAGAGGTGTGGCCCTTCGGGATAGCGGCCGCCCGTACCTTGCCAAAGCGCCTTGCTGGGGGTCAGTTGCTTGCCGGTCTGCGGGTCAATCTCGCAGAGCATGATGGTGTTATCGGGATTGCTGACCATGTAGCACCTGCCGTTCTCGAAGTAGAGCGAGGGGTCGATGCCCTGCTGCTCCAGCCAGAGGGGTTCGCTCCACGGTCCTTGGGGGTCTTTGGCAGTCACGAGGAAGTTGCCTCCGTTGCCCACGTTGGTGGTAATCATATAGTATGTGCCGCCGTTGTAGCGGATGGTCGGGGCATAAATGCCTAACCACGAGGTGGCTCCCTTCAGATGCACCTGAGAGGGGCGGTCGAGCACATTGCCTATCTGCTCCCAGTTGACCAAGTCTTTGGAGTGGAAGATGGGCACGCCGGGGAAATACTGAAACGACGAATTGACCAGATAGAAATCGTCGCCCACACGACAGACGGAAGGGTCGGGATGGAACCCCGGAATGATGGGGTTGCGATAGCCCTGATTCTGTGCCGTCACAAAAACGCTTGTGACCAAAAGGCAGCACGACAGCAAAAGTTTTTTCATTTTCGATTCAATTTGTTCATGTTCTGGGCACAAAGGTACGAATAATCTCGTAAAAAACGGAAATTTCATTGCCTTTTCTCGCCCCAACTCAAAATTTTGTAGTATCTTTGCACATATATTGGCTCAACAGGACTTTGCCCTATGCAGTAAATTCGGCACGTGGGCGAACGGTCATAAATGATTCTTGAATGAAGACTTTTTTCGTAGCAAATGCAGTGATGCCCGCAGCAGGGGACGAGATTTCCATCCGTTTCTCTGTGCTGGCGATGCTGGGAGTGGTGCTGCTGGTGGTTGCCAGTGCATACATCGTATATTATATCATGCGTAACCATGAGCGTCGCAAGTTGGATGACCTCAAAAGCCGTTTGCAAAAGGAACATGCGGACAAGTTGGATGACATGAAGCAGACGCTCTTGGCAGGTGTCAGTCAGGAGTTGTTGACACCCATCACCTTGATTATTGGTCCTTTGCAGCAGATGGTGAGTGAACCGATGTCGGAAGACCTGCGTATGCGACTGCACATGGTGCTGCGAAATGCCCAGATGCTGCTCCATCAGGTGAACATGCTGCCAGTGGGTATGCGACCAGGCATGCTGTCTCAAGTGGATGTGCAGATGCCCAATATCACACCAGCAGATGCGTTGGCTTCCAATCCTGCTGCCATCGCCACAGGAACGGCGACAGAGAAGCCAGAAAACCAAGGAGGAGCCAACACGACGGACGAAACGACACCCATCACAGAGACGACGGGCGTGGACGACAGCAATGCGGCGGAGGCGGCAGACATGGCGGAAGAGACGGACATTGAAATGCCGGGCAATCACCATTTCACCATGCTGATGGTGGACGACAGTGCCGACATGTGCCGCTTCGTGCGTGACTATTTCCGTGGCGAGTACAATGTCATCACCGCCAACAATGGCGAAGAAGCGGTGAAGTGTCTGGACGAGATTGACAACATCGACTTGGTGGTCAGCGATGTCACCATGCCGAAGATGGACGGTCTGGAACTGTGCAAGTATGTGAAGAACGACCTGCGATGGTCGCATATCCCTGTGATTCTCCTCACGGGCCATACCGCCGAGGACATGGAGGTGGAAGGCTTGAAGATGGGCGCCGACGACTACATCACCAAGCCGTTCAATGCCGAGATGTTGCGTCTGCGTGTGAAGAAACTCATCGAAATCAAAGAGAGCCGCCAGAAGTTGTTCAGAGAGAAGATGGACGTGGCTCCGAGCGAAATCACCATCACGTCGGTGGATGAGCAGTTTATCCAGAAGGCGACGAAGATTTGTGAAGAGCACATGTCAGACACCGACTTCTCGGTAGAGGTGCTGGGTCGCGAACTGAACATGAGCCGCACTTACCTCTATAAGAAATTGATGAACATCACTGGCAAAGGCCCTGCCGAGTTTATCCGCATCATCCGCCTGAAGCGAGGCAAGCAGTATCTGGAGCAGACAACGATGCAAATCACGGAAATCTCTGCCGCCATTGGCTACAGCACGCCCAAGCGATTCTCGGAGAATTTCAAGGCGGAATTTAACATGTCGCCTTCTGAGTACCTGCGGAAACTCCGTGCAGAGCAACAACAGCCTTCAAAGACACTTTAAGAAACCATGAAAAAGATTCTTTTGACAAGCCTGTGCAGTATCGCTTGTTTCTACATGACAGCACAGGTGAAACCTGCCATTCCACGCGACGAACAGATAGAGGCTCAAGTAGAAGCCAAACTTGCCCAGATGACATTGGACGAGAAGATTGGCCAGATGCTGGAGTTGACCGTCGATATGATTACCGACTTTGAGAAACGGCAAAGTTTTACGCTCTCGGAGGAGGCTTTACAGAAAGCGTTTGACCAGTACAAGGTCGGTTCCATCCTCAATGTTCCTTTTTCCCTGGCACAGCCTCCTGCTGTGTGGGCACAGGCAATCCGCCAGATGAACCAGCGTTCGCTCGACCAATGCAACGGCATCCCACAGGTGATAGGCGTTGACCAGAACCACGGTGCGAGTTACACGTGGGGCGGCACACTCTTCCCGCAGGAAATCAACATGGCGGCAAGTTTCAACCGCGAGATTCCTCGTCGGGTGGGCGAAATCACGGCATACGAATCGCGTGCCTGTCTCATTCCGTGGGTGTACAACCCTGTGATGGACATCGGCCGTCAGCCTTTGTGGTCACGTATGTGGGAAAGTTTTGGCGAGGATTCCTACGTCAATGCCGAGATGGGCGTGGCATTCACCAAAGGCTATCAAGGTGACGACCCCAACCACATTGACGACCAGCATGTGGCGGTGTCGCTGAAACATTACATGGCATACGGCATCCCCTTCTCTGGCAAGGACAGAACGCCTGCCTACATGCCGGAGCGGGAACTTCGCGAACGCTATTTTGAGCCATACCGCCGTTGCATCGAAGCCGGAGCACTGACGGTGATGGTCAACTCGGGCGTCATCAACGGCATCTCCACCCACAGCAACAAGAAACTGCTGACGGAGTGGCTGAAAAAGGGACTGAATTGGGACGGCATGATTGTGACCGACTGGGCAGACATTGACAATCTGTGGAAGCGTGACCATGTGGCTGCCACGAAGAAAGAGGCGATTGCCTTGGCAATCAACGCAGGTATCGACATGAGCATGGACCCTTACGACCTGTCGTTCTGCACGTTGCTGAAGGAGTGTGTGGAGGAAGGCACTGTGCCGATGTCTCGCATTGACGATGCCGTGCGTCGCATCCTCCGCCTGAAATACCGTATCGGGCTGTTTGACAAGAAGACATGGGACATCGACACCAAGAAACTCGCCAAGAAGTACCCCCTGTTTGGCAGCGATGCTTTTGCCGCTGAAGCCGTGAAGATGGCAGAAGAAGGCATTGTCCTGTTGAAGAACGACCAGAACATCCTGCCGCTGAAGCAAGGAACGAAGATTCTCTGTGTGGGGCCGAATGCGGACAACTTCCGTTCGCAAACGGGCGGTTGGTCATACTCATGGCAGGGCGACAAGGCGGACTCCGTCTGTCGTGCCATCGGCAAGTATCAGACGTTCTACATGGCTTTGCAGAAAAAGTTTGGAGCGGAGAATGTCGTTTATAACAAGGTCTTGACCTATGGCGGCAAGAACTGGCAGGACGAGCAAACCAATGCGGACGAACTGCTGAAACTGAAGGCTCAGGCAGAAGCCGCCGATGTCATTTTTGCCTTCATCGGCGAGAACTCCTATTGCGAAACGCCTGGCAACATCAACGACCTCACGCTGAGTCAGATGCAATCGGGATTGGTAGAGACGGTTGCGGAGATGGGCAAGCCCGTCATCCTTGTTCTCAACGAAGGCCGTCCACGCATCATCACACCGCTGGTTGACAACGCCGCCGCTGTCATCGATGCCATGTTGCCCTCCAACTATGGTGGCGAGGCATTGGCAAATCTCGTCAGCGGCGAGGCTAACTTCTCGGCGAAACTGCCATTTACCTATCCGAAGCACACAGGCTCTTTTGCCACCTACGACTATAAGCCCTGCCAGCAGGTGGGCACGATGTCAGGCAACTACAATTATGATGCCAAGGTGGATGAACTTTTCTCGTTTGGTTACGGACTGAGTTACACATCTTATATATATAAGAACTTGACGGTCAGCAAGACCGACTTCACGGCAACAGACGAGTTGACCTTCACGGTCGATGTGACGAATACGGGCGACCGTGCCGGCAAAGAGGCGGTGCTGCTCTATGTGAGCGACCTTGTGGCAAGCATCACGCCAGACAACAAGCGTCTTCGTGCCTTCGAGAAGGTGGAACTGCAACCAGGCGAAACAAAAACCGTCACGTTCACCATCCCTGCCACCGACCTTGCTTTTGTGGGCATCGACAACGAGTGGATTCTGGAGAAAGGCGACTTCCGTGCCACATGCGGAGGGCAGAGCGTAGAGTTCCGTTGCCATGAGACGAAGCAGTTGGGCATCAACCGATAAACTTGTCGTGCTCGGCACGGTGGCTGTCCTGCTGCTGGTGCTGCTATTGGGCAATCCCTACAGCGAGGCGTGGTGGTTGAAATGTCCGCTCCACACGCTGACGGGATGGCAATGCCCCTTGTGCGGAATGCAGCGGCAACTTCATGCCCTCATGCACTTCCAATGGGCGGAAGCATGGCAACTAAACCCCGTCCTTCTGCTCAGTTATCCTTATCTGTTCTTGTTGCTGTTGGGGCAACTCAGCCCACGGTTTCGAGCCAGTCGGCTCGGCGAATGGTGTTACAAAAACAGCGTTCTTTTTACCTTCATCGCCGTGCTGCTCTTGTGGGGAATCATCAGGAATATTTAGTATTTATACATAGTTGCATATATGAAAGATTTTAAGGACATTAAAGTGGCTGTGGCCGGTACGGGCTATGTGGGATTGAGCATCGCCACGTTGCTGGCACAGCATCATCAGGTGACGGCGGTGGATGTCATCCCCGAGAAGGTGGATCTCATCAACAGCCGAAAGTCGCCGATTCAGGACGAGTACATCGAAAAATATCTGGCAGAGAAGGACTTGAACCTCACTGCCACCCTCGATGGTCGCACGGCATACGCCGATGCCGACTTCGTGGTGATTGCCGCACCGACCAACTACGACCCCGTGAAGAACTACTTCGACACCAGCCATGTGGAGGAGGTCATCGACCTGGTGCTGGAGGTGAATCCCGATGCCGTGATGGTCATCAAGTCCACCATCCCCGTGGGCTACACCGAAGGGCTTTACCACAAGTATGGCTACACGCTGAAGTTGCTCTTCTCGCCAGAGTTCCTGCGTGAGAGCAAGGCACTCTACGACAACCTTTATCCCTCACGCATCATCGTTGGCTCGCCCAAACGAATTGAGGTGAAATACGCCGACGAGTTGAAGGAAGCCGCCACCACTTTCGCCGAACTGCTGAAAGAGGGTGCGTTGAAGGAAGACATCGAGGTGTTGCAGATGGGCTTGACCGAAGCAGAAGCCGTGAAACTCTTCGCCAATACTTACCTCGCCTTGCGTGTCAGTTACTTCAACGAGTTGGACACCTACGCGGAAGTAAAGGGACTGGA
>CALAVF010000212.1 GCA_937892315.1 uncultured Prevotellaceae bacterium
CGCCTCAAGCCCCTTACGCAAGAGCGAGTCGAGGCAGCGACGGAGGAAGTGCTCCACATTATAGGACAGGTACGATGATAGATAGCGTCATAAGTTTCTAAAAAAGTGATAGACATTAAGCACTACCCTTTTGAATGGAGAATCAGCGAACAGCGTCCACCTAAGTAAAAGCATGGTATAGACAAAAGGGCGAGGATTCAACACAAAAAAAGCCAAAACTCTTGTTACCTTGCCGCGGCGTTTCAGATGCCGGAGTATTTTCCGATATAGGATGGCGACAACACTTGAAGAGGATGCGTACCAATGCAACATTTTTGCTTTCTGCACGTATCGGATTGCTTGGGGATGATTAAACTGGCAGTTCCACACGCCTGACATCTCCTTAACTGGATGTTCTAAGAGTTTGTTCGCCTGATAAAGTGCTGGCTGGTCTTGAGGAACACCGTTCTGCATAGACTGCCTCCAAATGTCGTGCCAAGTATCAAAGAACGTACGAGCAACCGAGCAATCCTTCGCATAGATGGCACCGCCATTGTAGTATGGTTCACCTTCGAGTTGATCGAAACCAGCCTTTCTGCATTTTTCTGTAATATATCGAAAACTTTCTGCTGTTCCTCCATTGCCATCCATCGCCATAGCCACTTCTGGCTCCATCTGATCTATCTCCATCAGCGAACTACAAATGATGGTGTCTCCGTCAATAAAGAGAAAATCACCGCTAACAAAATGCGGTAGTCGAGTCTTGAGGTAGCGGGAACGGTGCATTACTGTGTATTCTTGTGGGATAGGAACAACAACAGGAATGGTGTCGTTGAGAATAGAGGCTTTCATGTCAACAAGTCGTCGGTTGGTGTCCTCGTCCATCACTAACAGCACCTCTGCTTCCGGATGATAGTGCCGCAAGGAAAAGACAGAAAGGAGGGCCATCTCGTAATAGAAGTCGGACGACTGACTGGTCAACACATAGACAATTTTTGTCTTCATGAGGGGCTTTTACTAATTTAAAATTGATGTGTATAAATATTTTGAATCATTCCAGCCGATGGTGCACGTATCGGTCGAAGACCTTGATGTAGAGGAAACTGAACATCCGATAAATGATATATGACTCGCGGGACAGGTTCATCGCTATGCCGACCGGCGCCCACTTGCCGCCAAAATGCACCGTGTGGTGAGCCATGTCTTTGATGGTTCCCATGTAGTGCCGCCACTCCCGTTTGGAAAATCCTGCCGTGAAGGAACGTGTGTAGAAGGTTTGCAGCAGCATGTTGATGGCTTTCCTGATGCCAGGCTCCATCGGCGTGTCGCCTGCGGCAAGATAGGTGTGCATCTCATACATGATGAGCAGCAGGCCATCCATCTTCCCAAGCGACGAGGCACGGGTCTTGACCGTAATGGCAGAGTCCTCATTGTCGCACGAGTAGCGGTAAATGTTGCAGTTAGTGGCCTTCACCCTCGGATTGTGGCAGAACACGTGGAAGTTGAAGAGTTCGTCCTCTGCCAACGGGATGGAGGTGAACAAAAGTTCGTGCTCGATGAGGAAAGTGCGTCTGTAAAACTTGTCCCAGACAAAGGGGGAGATGCCCTGATTGTAAAGTTCCACCCCTTCCCCCTCGAAGTACACCTCGCCATCGGGCTTGTCGCCATAAACCCAGTGGTGCATCTGATAACTGTTCATCGTCACCGACCAGAAGGTAATCACATCGGGATTCCCCTCTCGGCAAAAGTGCTCCAGCAAGTAGGCATAACCGCCATCTATCAGCCAGTCGTCGCTATCGACAAAAGCGATGTATTCACCCCGAGCCACAGCCATGCCGGCGTTGCGTGCAGCCCCTACCCCTTGGTTCCGCTGCGTAATGATGCGGAAAACGTCGGGGAAACGTTGCTCATAATCAGCAAGGATGGCTGCGGAAAAATCTGACGAGCCGTCATCCACACAGACAACCTCATACTCCCCCGCCTCAAGCCCCTGACGCAAGAGCGAGTCGAGGCAGCGACGGAGGAAAGGCTCCACATTATAGACAGGTACGATGATAGATAGTTTCATAAGATTCAGGTCGATACGCACACAAAGCAAGTGGCGACACCTGCCGATGCAAATATCGCCACAAAGGTAACTATTTTTCCGAACACGAACAAAAAATGGGGGGGGTAAAATGCACTTCTGCACACAAAGCGTTGCATTTTCTCCGTTTTTCGAGAAAAAATGTCACAATTTTCCCCTAAATCTCCGTCACCGTCTCCGTCAGCGGCTTGCGAGTCGTGGGGCGAGGCTCAGCGTCCGCCGCAGGATAGCCAATCGGAATCAGCACCGCCGGTTCCTCACCCTCGGGCAGCGAAAGGAGGCGGCGGCACAAGTCCGCATCGAAGTTGCACACCCAGCACGTGCCCAGCCCCCGCTCGGCAGCCGCCAGGCAGATGTGCTCCGTGGCAATGGCGATGTCGATGTCGCCGTGATCCTTCTGGTCGGAAGGACGATGCCACGACTCGCCGTGCAGAATCGTCACCACGATGTAGAGCGGCGCCGTCGCAAACCACTCCCGGGGATACGTCTGCTGCACCCGCCGGCGAGCCTCCTCCGACCGCGCCACATAGAAATGCCACGGCTGACGGTTCACCGCCGAGGGCGCCATGCGGGCACACTCCAGCACATAGTTCAACACCTCGTCCTCCACAGCCCTGCCGCTGTAGGAACGCACCGAAAATCGCTTCTTTGCCAATTCTTGAAAAGTCATACGCTTCTGTCTTTTATATCGTTATCACTATTGCCATTACTTCGCCATCACTATTTTCTTTATATCGTTGCCACTTATATCGTTGCCACGATTGCCTTTATTTCGTTGTCTTTATATCGCTATCACTATTGCCATTCCCAACATTCATCACCACCATCACCGAAATGCACCATCATCCTCCGAAAAAAGAATGAAGCCGCCGCGGCATCACGCAGCGGGGCTCCTGAATTTGTTAGATTAGCTATATTAATGAAAAACTTACTTATGTCCTTCAGCATCAGCAGCCCACAAACGAGCCTGCCACACCAAGAACGGCTGCAAAGTTACACTTTTTTCTTGATTCCACCACATTTTCAGCAAAAAAAATCACCTCACAACAGCAAAAAACACACTCCAAGCATCCGAAAGCACACTAAAGTGCCCGAAAATGCTCTCAAACGCCCTCAAACACATTTAGACACCCGAAAGCACTCACAAATGCCCTAAAACAAACTTCAAGC
>CALAVF010000213.1 GCA_937892315.1 uncultured Prevotellaceae bacterium
CATTATAGTGACGGCTCCAGTCGGTGTAGTCCTCATCGCTTCTCACGGCACGAATGTAGAGGTCGTCCGTTATCTCCACCATGCCGTCCTTGCCCGTCACCAGTTCACGCTCGATGCCACGGCTTTCCCATCCGAAAGAACGCTCTTTCGTCTCGGGCAGTTTCTTCCTGAACTGCACCTTTGCCCCCTGCACAGGACGTCCCGTTTCATTATCCACCACATACAGGCGGCAGGTCTGCTCATCCTTGTCAGCCTCAATGATACGCAACGTGGTCAGCGTCACCTCGCCCACCGTCTTCTGATTCAAGCCCTCAGCCACATAGACATACCTGCCGGCAGGCAGCGTCACTTCCGTCTTTGCCGAACCCTCCACGGGCAGCCCCTTCGCCTTTCGTTCCTGATTAACGGAGTCGATGGCGAGCGTCACCTCCCGTCGGTCCACCACGTCGCCCGTCAGCAAGATTTCGTCAGGCCCGTCCTTCGTCATTTTTCTGCCCACATACTTGCGGATGGTCAGCGTTGTGCGTTCGCAGTTCCAGAAACTGAAATCCATCTTGCAAGGCTTGTTCGCCATCACACCCGAGCCGATGTACATCCGCACCCTCGGACGCAACTTCTGATTCAGCACACGCTGCAAGTCGCCCTTGCGACGCGAACTGCCCACATGATCCAAAGCCCACTTCAAGAACAGGATTCCCTCGTCACGCGCCAGGAACCTGTCGCCATATTCCAATGCCAAATCCGCACCGATTTCTTCCTTCTGCACCTCTTGCAGCAACTGATAGAGGGCATCCTTGTATTCATCGTATGAGATGTAGCCATCGCCCTGCTCCAGTTCACGCCTCACCTTCAGCCACTTCCACTTCATCAGCCCATAGCCGTTCAGGTTGCCACGCTCACGGTACAGAGTCCATGCCCGCTCCGCATCAGCCGCCTGCTGCTTATAACTACGCGACGCATGCTCGTCCAGAAAATCCATCATCACCGACAACATATCGCCGCCATACAAATCGCTGTCCTTTCCCTTCCTCAGCAGGACGTCATACGTGCTTGCCTTCGCATCCGCCAACGCCTCCACATCATCCAGCACATGGCCGAAATGCTCATCCCGCTTGGCATCGTATGCATCCCTCGTCTCCTCGTCAAAGTCAGAAATGGCAGTCCACTTCATCTGCTTGTACGCCGAGCCCAGCATGGCATGTACCACGCTCCGCTCCACAGGATTCTTCCTCTCGCCCCACTCTTTTTCCATCCGCTCCATGTTCGCCTTAAACGTGTCGGGGTCCTTGTCCGCCTCCTTCTCCACCGTCTCCAGAGACGCCTTCAGTTGGGAGGCAAAATCCTTTTGTCCAAATACATTCAGTATTCCCATCGTAAACATACAGGTTAAAACGATTAAAGATAAACAACGTTCACTCAGTTTCATATCGCACAAAGATTAAGTTATACAAAACAGATGCCAAAACAGCATTTCACAGGGCAAAAATACAGCCAAAATCCTTCATCGCCAAAACTTTCATATTAAAAAAACAAAAAAGCCACAAGAAATAGCATCCATCACCTCCTCATGCACCCCTCTGCAACCCGATGCTCACCGCAACAATCATCCACCCCCCGAATAGGACAAAATGACACGCTCGTCACCTCCGAAGTGGTGTGACTCACACCGCCGAAGCGGTCTGAGTCACATCGCCGAGGCGGTCTGACTCAGACCACTTTTGATGCCCCCTGCACGCCTATTTAGGGGTAAACAAAATTGACATGAGTACCATCTGAGCACATCAAAAAAATATCCCCCAACAGTTTCGCGAGACTGTTGGGGGATACATTCAGATAGGCACGACTTTTTGTGCGTTCGGTA
>CALAVF010000214.1 GCA_937892315.1 uncultured Prevotellaceae bacterium
ACTTCTCTAACTTCTTTAACTTCAAAGGGGGACAAACTCCCGAAACTTAAATTAATAAAAAGGCAAAAAAATCGTCGTGGCGGCACGAAAAACGTCCTGTGCTCGGACACACATGTTTTCAAACATGTTTTAACGATTGTTCAGAATGGCAAAAGTCCGTACCTTTGCAACATCCTAAAAACAATCTTTTTACCTTAAAAAAATTAATACTTATTGAGAACAGAAAGCCGCCGACCGTGAGGTTCGTGGCTTTTCACTTTTTTTACTTTTCAAAATTTTTCACTTTTCATTTTTCACTTGTAACGATTCAGCGAATGAGCCCAACTTGTTTTTTCTGAAACCAATTTGAATAATTAGAATAATTTTGGCCACAAATTTCTATAATTATTAAAATTTATGGATAAAATTATTCATATTATGACCATTTGTTTCCCAAAAATCCATCGCCGAGGGCGATTCACTGAATAGTTACTTTCACTTTTCACTTTCAAAATTTTTCACTTTTCACTTCAAAACCTTTCATTTTTCACTTTTCATTTTTCACTTTTACCTTAATTATTTAAGTCTCAACTGCAATTGGCACATGATGGCATGATTGGCACCATGCGTGAATGCCTTCACGGTTTGGACGTCGCCCGTGGGGATGCCGCCCTCGCCAAAGACGGGGATGGAGCGGTTTTGCAGCGATGCACTCTTATACACATACTGCACTTGGAATCGGCAGCGCTTATAAATCCAGTATTGAAAACCGAAGATTGCCTTGTGCTGATCCATGTGTGCCTTCGTGTTGAAGTTGAAGAAGTCGTAAGAGCCCACAAGGTCAAACTGCTTGGCGACAGGCACGGTGGTGGTCAGATAGGCACCGCGGCTGGTTGTGTTGCCATCACGACCTTCCACATACTCGCCATGCAGGCTGATGTCCCTCGTGTTGTAGGCGAAACCTGCGGTCCAGCGATTGCGTTTGTAATCTTGCCCAGGCAGGATGTCTGCGATGTAAGCCGACCGCTCCACGGCATGACCACGTCCCAACTGACCAGAGGCAATCAGACTCAATTCCTTCGTGGGTTTATATTCCAACTTGCCGATGAAATCCTTCTCGTTGTTGCCATCCTTTTTGTTTATACCCTGACCGTTCATCACTTCCAGCGTGTATTTCAGTTTGCCGTCGTTTGTCTCACCAAAGATTTCGAGACCAAGGTCACGACCATACTGAGTGCCTAAAAGGCGGTCGCTTCCGCATCCTGACAAGTAGGTGACACCCTCGGCATAAACGTCAATCGCCTCCATCTGTGTGGGAGAGAGACTGTTTTCGTAGGTGAGTGCATTCTTGAACTGACCCAGTTTCACGCTCAGTGCCTTATTGTTCGTGAAACGATAGGAAGCATAGTATTCCTGTACCACACTGTTGAAGTCGTGCATGAAGAGGCCAAACCAGCGGTCGCTGATGGGCAATGCCACCACCAGGATGGAACGCTTCATCTCGAACGAATTATTGTCCTGCCCACCCGTGTGCTCATAGACAAAGCCACCCTGTGCGTAGGCGTCAATCTGTACCCGCTTCATGAGGTCTTGTGTCCAGTCGGGCAGTGGCTGCTCCTTAGGAGGTTGAGCGTAGGCACACCCCAGCCCTGTCAGGCAGAGAATCGCAGCCAGAAACGTAGATTTCATTTGCATAATTTTGTGGTTTTAATAGGTTTTGAGTTTATAAGTTTTTGTTTTTTTTGAGTTTGTGTGACAAAATTTCCGACAAAGTTACACTTTCCCTGTCTTTCTGCCAAGCGTTTTGTTAAAAAAGTGTAACTTTGCACCCGAAATAGATAAAAGGTATGGATAAGTTTGTAGAAATCATGGATACGACGCTGCGTGACGGCGAACAGACGAACGGCGTGAGTTTTGTGCCGCACGAGAAGTTGATGATTGCACGTATGCTGCTGATGGACCTGAATGTGGATCGTGTTGAGGTGGCATCGGCAAGGGTGTCGGATGGTGAGAAGGATGCCGTGAAGAGCATCTGCCGATGGGCTCGCCAGGCAGGTATGTTGGACAGGGTGGAGGTGCTCGGTTTTGTGGATGGGAAGACATCGCTCGATTGGATTGCCGACTGCGGCTGCAAGCACATCAACCTGCTCTGCAAGGGGAGCGAGAAGCATTGCACGTATCAGTTGAAGAAGACGCTGGAGGATCATGTGGCTGACATCCAGCGGAGCATCGAGTATGCGAAGGAACTGGGCATCAGCGTGAATCTGTATCTGGAGGATTGGTCAAACGGCATGAAGGACAGCCCCGAATATGTGATGGGCTTTGTGGATGCCTTGCGAGAGAGTGGGGTGAAGCGATTTATGCTGCCCGACACGCTGGGCATTCTGAATCCGTCGCTGACGGCTGCATTCATCGGACAGATGGTGAGTCGTTACCCCGAGTTGCACTTTGACTTCCATGCTCACAA
>CALAVF010000215.1 GCA_937892315.1 uncultured Prevotellaceae bacterium
TGACTTCCCGATGCGGATGCCAAATTCCTTGTGACATTGTTCACAAACAAACACGAGAGACTGTCCTTTAGCATATTGTGTCTCGTCGAAAACCGTGTAACAGTCACATTTCGGACAGCGAACTCTCTTCATTATTTCTATATTTTTCTTTTTTATAGTTCAAGTACCCACGCTTCCGCAAACTCTTTGCTTTGTTGGCGAAGCGAAATCAGTGCCTTCTGTGCCTCTTCTTCCGTCGTATATCCAGCATACAGGATGCGGCTCACTTTGCCATTTTTCACGAAACGTCCTTCTGCAAACCCTGCTTTGGTCAAGTTCTCGATATACATCTCTGCGTTATGCTGGCTGACGTAACTGGCAAGGACAATGGCAAATTTCGGCTCAACGGCTTGCACCTTTGGCTCTGGGGCATTGTTTGCCTCGTTCGTCTGGACTTTCTTTTCTTCCGATGCCGCTTCTTTTTGGGGCGATGCAGGCTTGACTTCCGCTGCAGGTGTCTTTTCTGCCTTTGCCGGACGATTGTTTCGGATGGCAATAGCAGGTTGGGGTGCCGTTTGCGGTTTTGCCATCATCTCCTCCATCGGAGAGAAGGCAGCCACCACCGTGTCCGTCTCGTTGCTAATGGTCTTCAAGGCTGGATAGGAGAAGCAGAAGAAGAGGAGAATTGCCACAGCCGCTGCGATTCCTGCATCAAGCCAATGACGATTTAAGCGTATGATAACGTGCTTGTTAGATTTCTTTCCCTCATTCTTTGGTTGAGCCACCTTCTTGCTGTCGATTGGAATGACCGTTGCTGCTGCTTGAAGGGCTTGCTCAATCTCCTTTTCCTTGATGACACTTTGCAGCGACTTGATTTCACAAGAGTAGAGCCCGTACAGATGGGGCGTCAGGATTCCGTTCTCTGGGGCTGTGAAAGTAATGTTCTGGTTCAGGTCTTTCTTTAGCAAACCGATGTTCTCCAACGTGTATTCCCCAGCCATCTCCAGTTCGTTCATCATCTTCTCAATTTCTTTCTCCATTTGGAGGTGGGCAGCGGGGTAGGAAGCATCGTAAGCCGCCATATAGGACTGCACCAAAAGACCGTCGTTGACTTGAAGTTGCTGATTGAAGCCAATCGTGCGGTAAGGGGGTAAAAACAGGTGCTCGTCATCACCGCTATATCTTGCCTCGGCGTGGTTGGCGATGAAGCCACCCAGACCTGGCACGATGACACAATCATGCTCAAGCAGAAGTAGTTCTATATGTCTTGCTAAAGAAATCACGTTACAAAGATAAGTGTTTTTTTCTTACTGTACGTAATGTTTCGTGATTTTTTTTGAAATCTTGTTCAAAATAGTCAAAAAACGGTTTCCTCTGTACAAAAAATATAGAAGGACCACATGCTTTTGTCATGTAGCCCTTCTATTTTTGATGAGGGTTCTTTATTCTGCAGGAGTCTGTGAACCGGAAGCAGGGAATGATGGAACATTCGATGCGTCAGTTGATGGAGCAGGAGCAGAGATGTTGATAGGGGCTTCCTCCACCGTTGTCTTTGTGACGAATGCGGCAGAAATAACGCTGAGCACTACCATAGCGGCTGCGAGACCCCAAGTGGCTTTCTCGAGGAAGTCTGTTGTCTTGCGTACACCCATGATTTGGTTTGAAGAAGCAAAACTGGATGCAAGGCCACCGCCCTTAGATTCCTGAATAAGAACAATCCCGACCATAAGGATGGATGCGAGAATTACGAGTACAATGATTAATGAGTACATTTTTATTGATTGATTTTTATTATTTTTCGGTTTGTTTTGGATGCTCAAAGTGTGGAATTTCTACTTCTTTTCGTTCAAAATGATTTCCAACAGATTGATTTCGGCTGCAAAGTTAGAACTTTTTTTCGGATTATTCAAACAAATCTTGCGTAATATTTCTAATGCTTGCTGATATCTGCCCTGTTTTATGTAGATATTGACCATACTTTCCGTATAAATCTCTTCATCTTCTACCGAAAACTCGGGCGAAACAAACTCTTCGTCACTCAGTTCCTGCATCTCCACCCGCTGTTTGCCTTCATTTTCGGCAATGAACGTGTCGATGAGTTCCGCGCCTTTCAGTTTGGGGGCATTTCCGGCGTGTCCGTCTTCGCTGATGTCTTTTGCGGTGTGCTGGTCTTGCTGCATCAGGTAGGAAACGTAGTCGTTGGTGAGGTCTGCCACAGAAGGCTCGTTCCGTTCAGGGCCGAAGTCCTCGCTCGTCTCGATGCTTCCTTTCTTCAGGAAGGTGTCGATGAGCGAGATGGTG
>CALAVF010000216.1 GCA_937892315.1 uncultured Prevotellaceae bacterium
TGTATAGCCCTGGTTTGCCTGAGATGGCGAGAACTTTCTTAATCATATTTTGAGTTTTTGAGTTGATTCTTCATTTTATAAAGGATGGCGTCGATTTGGGACGAGAGGTCGTGGATGCCGTCGTTGCGGATGATGAAGTCGGCAAGTTGGCGTTTCTTCCGCTCGTCCATCTGCTGTGCCATGCGTGCTTCGATTTGTCTCCGTGTGGCACGGTCGCGTTGCATGGCTCGTTTCAGGCGGATGGCTTTGGGGGCGAAGACCTCGACGGTTTTATCGACGGTGGTGTGGAAGCCTGACTCGAAGAGGATGGCGCTTTCCTGAACCACGATGTCGGCGGGTTGTGACGCTGCCCATCGGAGGAAGTCCTGCTTGACGACGGGATGGACAATGCGGTTGATGCGGGCGGCATTGTCGGCGTTGGCAAAGAGGAAGCGGGCGACGGCGGGTTTGTTCAACACATTATTTATATATGCGTCTTCGCCTATCAGTTGGCTGAGTTGCTGCCGGATGGCGGCACTCTCCACCATGAGCCGCTTGGCTTCTTCGTCGCAGTTGTAAACGGGTATTCCTCTTTGCCTGAGCAGGTTGCACACGTAGGACTTGCCGCTGCCAATTCCTCCTGTGATACCGATTCGCATCATTCTGTTTCTTGTTCTATGACATATTCCACATATTCTGGCGACACACGCAGATGGCGTATGTTCTCTGGCTGCTGACGCACGTGGAGTTTGCAACGCTTGGAGTCTTTCTGGGTCTCTTTGTAATCGACCACCAGGAGGAAACTCTCGGCGTTGATTTCGTCGTAGAGTGTGGAACTGACCAGGAAGGTGACCGTCGCTTTCAGCGGGAACATACGCATGATTTTGTTGTTGGGCACATTCTCGCTGTAGATGGGCACTTGGATGGTCTTGTCGGTGAAGATGTCCACGCACAGGGTGGCATCGATGGAGTCGGGTATCACTTTCATGCCGTTGGGCACTTGGAGTGCCAACTTGCAGAAGGTCGTGTCTTCCAGATTCTCGAAGGCGATGTCTTCGGTCTCGACGCTGTTGATTCTCCTGAAGAGGCTGCTGGGTGCATAGACATCGACGGAGTCGGGTGTCAGGATGGTGCCGCACAGATAGCGTCCTGCAGTTGTCGTCACCTTTCCGCCGAAGACCACAGGAACTCGCTTCCGCAAGCCGCTGGAGTAGTAAACTTCCACTTTGCTCGGGACGGTGGACTTGTAGGTCAACTCTTTGGGCTTCTTCTTCAAGGCTGCCCGCCGGAAGGTGTTGGCATCGATGGTGATTTTGCCCGATTTGGTATTGACGTCCTTGTAGTTGACGACCAGTTCGTGAGGCTCGTTCTTCATGAACTTGTAGTAGAACGCATCCCAGCCTTTTCCGGAGTAGTTGACGCTGATTTCGGTGGGCATCTCGCTGGTGTAGATGATGTTTCTGGGGACGTCCTCTATTTTCAGGACATAGTTGATGCTCACCTCGGTCGTCTCCTTGATGGATTGCATGAACCAAAAGACGATGGACACGGCGAGGAACACCAGAAACACCAAAAAATCGCGGTTGATTTTTACCAACCGCAATCTTCTGAGTATGACCTTTGCGATGTCGGCAACCATACAGATTCGATTACAGCGTTTGGAGAGAAACGGAGATTATTGCTGTTGTTGCTGGCTGCCTTCTGCGTAAACGTAGTTGCGGTCAATCTGAACCGTAACTCCCTTGGCAATTTCGAGCGTGATGTATGGCTCGCCCTCGTTGAGCGACTTGACGGTGCCATGGACACCGCTGGCTGTGATGACTTTGCTGCCGATGGTGAGACCCTTGCGGAAGTTCTCGATTTCCTTCTGACGCTTGCGCTGTGGCTTAATCATGAAGAAATATACAATGGCGAACATGGCGACAATCATGATGATCATGCTCCAGTCGAAACCGCCTCTTGCAGCACCTGCTGCCTGAATCAAGTTGAACATAGTCTTATTTTCTTTTATTTAATAATGAATGTGAATTTCTTGTTGGGTGTGTCCTGAGGGTGTGGCTTACTGCGCCTTGGTGAGTTTGTTCTCTTTCTGCAAGGTCTTTGCCACCGCGTCGATGATGCCGTTGACGTAGCCGGCACTCTTGGGGGTGCTGTACCACTTGGCGATTTCCACATATTCGTTGATGGTGACGGAGATGGGAATCTGCGGGAAACTGAGCAGTTCTGCCACGGCAATCTGCATGATGATGACATCCATGTAGGCAAGGCGGTTGAACTCCCAGTTCTTGGTGCACTTGCCGATGAGCGAGCGGTAGTATTCGTCGTTGAGGATGGTGCGGCGGAACAGGCGAGTGGCAAACTCGCGGTCTTCCAAGTCCTTGTACTCGGGCACCAACTCTTGGTCGGCACCGTTCTTTGCCTCGAAACGCTTGATGGTCTTCAGCACGAACGTGTCGATGATTTCGCGGTCGTCGTTCCAGTAGAGGCTCTGGTCCTCCAGGATGTCGTCGATACGCTCATCCTTCATGATGATGTTCTTGTAAATCTTACGCCACACTTCGCGGTCGTCGGCATAGGTGACGCTTTCCTGAGCCATGTACTCTTTATAGTACTCGCTCTCAACGATATCGGTGTACAGTTTCTTGATGTAGTCGATGTCGTTGTCCCAAGTCTTCTTCTTCGTCTCAACAAACTCTTGCAGTTGTTTGTTGTTCTCAAGTTGAGTGGTAAATTGGTTGTCGGCAAACCTGTGGCTGACAGGTTCGTCGATGTGGGCAACCTTGTTGAGTTGCTCTTTATGTTCTACCTGCTGGAAAGCGTAGCGTGAAACGCTGACCATGAGGAGAAGCATGTAGTTGTAGAGGTCGTATGCTTTGGATAGACTGAACAGCAGTTCTTTTTCTGCTGTCTCAATGTTTTTCCCACTGTTCTGATAGTAGGCGTACATGAGTTGTACGATTTTCAGACGTATGAGTGTGCGGTTTATCATAATTCAAAAAACTCTTTTTTTGCAAGTTATTTAAGGATGTTGAGGTTGACCCACCTGATGTTACTTTGCTTTTACCTTGGTTTTCATAATTTGGGTGCAAATTTAGTGATTTTCTTTGAAAAAATTCGTCTTTTTTGTGGAATGATTGTGTTAAAACGAAAAAAATGGGCGAAAATCTTGTGTAAAAGAAAAATAATTGACAATTTTGTAGCAAATTTTGAAAAAGTAACTAAAAAAGTAAACAAATATAAACAATAATATCACATGAACGAAACAGACAAAGACTTGATTTTCTCGGAAAGTGTCAAGGCTGGTAAGCGCATCTACTACTTCGATGTGAAGCAGAGTAGAAATGGTGACAGGTACATAGCCATCACGGAGAGTAAGAAGATTAATGAGGGCACTTTTGAGAATCCTCGTTTTGTATTTGAAAAGCATAAGTTGTTCCTCTACAAGGAAGACTATGATAAGTTTGTTGAAGCGCTGGGCAAGACTCTGGATGTCGCAAAGGGCAATATCTCTGTGGCAGAGGCTAATGCTGCAAAGGAAGAGGCTTATGCCGAGCAGGCTGAGGCCGCCGCACCAGAGGTAGAGGCTGCACCTGCCCCCGCACCAGAGGCTGAGGCAGAGTCGGAAGATAAAGTGGAGAAGAAGAGTTTCCTGGATAAAGTGAAAGACATCTTCTGATGCTCTCACGGAGCGTCAAAACGCTTTGTTTGACGACAGCAATTCGACTAAATCACTGAAAAGATAGAAAAATAAAGGTAAAACTTTTGTGGTTTCCTGCAAAAGTTGTACCTTTGTGCCGCTTTTTTGGGCAACACATAGGCTCACTCCCCTAAAAGTGGGTCATCGTGTGATGGCGAATTAAGCTTGTACAAAAACTTAATTTATAGTAACACAACAAAAAATGAAAGAAATTACACTCAATGCTCAGACGCGTACTGAGTATGGCAAGAAGGCCAGCCGTGACCTTCGTCGCGCTGGTCAGATTCCAGCAGTATTTTATGGTGTAGAGAAGGACGATAAAGGCCTTCCAGTTGCAAAGCCTATCAAAATCTCTGAGAAAGAGTTGGCAAAACTTCTCTACACTCCTAACGTGTACATCGTGAACCTCGTGGTTGACGGTAAGTCTGTAAAGGCTATCCTGAAGGACCTCCAGTGCGATTTCGTGACTGACCGTCCAGTACACGTTGACTTCTATCAGATTACAGAGGACAAGCCTGTTGTTTTTGAGATTCCTGTGAAACTCAATGGTCTTGCTGAAGGTGTACGTGCCGGTGGTAAACTCACACTCAACGTTCGCAAGTTGGCTGTGAAGGCTCCATACACGAAGTTCCCAGACACACTCGACATCGACGTGACGAACCTCGGTCTTGGCAAGGCAATGAAGGTGGAGGCTCTTTCTTACGAAGGTCTTGAAATCATCACCTCTAAGGAAGTGGTCGTTTGTGCCGTTCGCATGACTCGTGCCGCTCGTGCTGCACAGGCAGAGGCAGAGGCTAACCAGTAATCTGCTGTTGAATGACATTGTAACACTTACAGGAGCCACCATTGTGTGGTTCCTTTTATTTTTATCTTATGTGGTTGTTCAATTTGTTCCGTCGAAAACCTTCGGAACCTGTAGATTATAGCATGAAATATTTGATAGTGGGGCTTGGGAATATCGGCGACGAGTATGTGGGTACTCGCCACAATATCGGTTTCCGCACCGTCGATGCCTTTGCCAAGAAGCAGGGCGTGGAATGGGCGGACAAACGCTATGGTGCCATTGCCAAGACACGTGTGAAGAATGCGGAACTGACCCTCTTGAAGCCGTCCACCTACATGAACCTTTCGGGGCAGGCGGTGCGGTATTGGGCACAGCAGGAGAAGATTCCGTTGGAGAACCTCTTGGTCATTGTTGACGACCTGAGCCTGCCCGTCGGAAAGGTGCGGATGCGTGGCAACGGAAGCGCTGGCGGTCATAACGGATTGAAAAACATCGAGTCGTGCATGATGACCCAGAACTATGCTCGCATCAAGTTTGGCATCGGAAACGACTTCCCCAAAGGAACGCAGGTGGACTTTGTGCTCGGGCAGTTCAGCGACGAGGACAACAAAATCATCGACGAGAAAGTGGAGTACGTGGGCGAGATGATTAAGAGTTTCTGCCTGCAAGGGCTGGAACGCACGATGAACCAGTATAACAAGAAATAGTCGGAAACAAATGGTACTTCGTACTGGATAAATTGTACATGATAAGATGGAAGCAAGACTTGACAAATGGCTGTGGGCATCTCGCATCTTCAAGACGCGGACCATTGCTGCTGATGCCTGCAAGAATGGGCGTATCACCATCGGCGGGGTGAAGCAGAAAGCCTCTAAAATGATTAAGGAGGGTGACGTGATAGAGGTGCGTAAACCGCCCATCACTTATTCCTTCAAGGTGCTGAAAGCCATCCAGAACCGTGTGGGGGCGAAACTCGTCCCCGAAGTGCTCGAAAACGTCACAGCCAAAGAGCAACTGGAACTGTTGGAGATGAATCGCATCAGCGGTTTTGTCGGCAGGGCACGAGGCACGGGACGACCCACCAAAAAGGAACGCCGCGAACTCGACGACTTCATCCAGCCCACTTTCTTCGGCGATTTCGACTTCGATTTCGATTTTGATGACGAAGACGACGAGGACGGGTTTGAAGAATACGAAGCGTAAGAAAAGAACCTGAAGCGACAGCAAAGAGGCTTGGTTATTTGCCAAGCCTCTTTGCTGTTATTGAACAAATGTTCACCACCGTCTGCATCGCCTTTTCGAGACTCTGCACGGGGCAGAACTCGTGGGGACCGTGGAAGTTGAGCCCGCCGGCGAAGAGGTTGGGGCAGGGCAGCCCCTTGAAGGAGAGTTGGGCACCGTCGGTTCCGCCACGTATCGCCTTGATTTTCGGCTCGATGCCTGCTTCGGTCATGGCGGCTTGGGCGATGTCGATGATGTACATCTTGTCCTCCAGTTTCTCCCGCATGTTGTAGTATTGGTCTTTCGTTTCGAGCACCGCCACGCCTTCGCCATACTTCTCGTTGATGGCATCCACCACGTCCTGCATCTCTGCCTTGCGGCTCTCGAAATACTCGCGGGCGTGGTCGCGGATGATGAAGGAGAGTTGGGCTTTCTCGCAACCGCCGCTGATGCTGGTCAGGTGGAAGAAACCCTCGTAACCCTCTGTCGTTTCGGGCGTTTCGTCGGCTGGCAGCATACCCACCAGTTCGGTGGCGATGCGGGCGGCATTCAGCATCTTGCCTTTGGCATAGCCCGGGTGGACGGAGCATCCGTTGATGGTGATTTTGGCGGAGGCGGCATTGAAGTTCTCAAACTCGATTTCGCCCACCTCGCTGCCGTCCATCGTGTAGGCAAACTCGCAGCCGAATTTCTCCACATCAAAATGGTGGGCACCGAGACCAATCTCCTCGTCGGGATTGAAGCCGACGCGGATGGTGCCGTGC
>CALAVF010000217.1 GCA_937892315.1 uncultured Prevotellaceae bacterium
AGAATACTTGGTGAACAACATCCATATTTATGCCATCGGCGACCTTGATGGCTGCAACGGATGGGATCCCTCTGACGGTTCTCTTGAACTTGCCCTTGACAAGGAAGAAGGTGTTTTCAAAGGCACCATCTCTGTACAGGACAAGTGGGAAGGCAACGGATGGTTCGCGTTTAGTTTCAACTTGGGTGCAGACAAGGACGATTGGACCACATTCAACGCTACTCGTCTCTCCGTTACTTCTGACTACGGCACTCTGAACGAGACTGCCACACTTGTGTCAGGTGTAGACCAGAGTTTCAAACTGCCTGCCGGCATCTACAGCGTAACGATTAACCCATTTACGATGACTATTATCTTCACAACAGCATCTGAAAATGCCATTGAAGGCACTTCTGCTATCTCTGCTGCACCATCGGCTTACTACTCACTCTCTGGTGCTCGCCTTGCTGCTCCTGCAAAGGGCGTGAACATTGTGAAGTACGCAGACGGTTCTGTGAAGAAAGTGCTTGTTAAGTAATCAAAAGCAATACACTACACACATGATGGGGGCTGTGCCAAAAAGGTGCAGCCCCTTCTGTTTTTTCCATACGCTCGTGTCCTCAAAAGTGGTCTGAGTCACACCGCTTAAGTGGTCTGACTCAGACCGCCGAGGTGGTGTGACTCAGACCACTTTTGAGGTGACGAAGGGGGGATAGGAGGCGATGAAGGCGGCTGTCGGGTGGCGGCAAGGGCGTTCGTCTGCAAAAGTACCACGATTGGATAATAAAGGTAAAGGTTTGTTGGCAGGAAAGGCGTAACTTTGCACTCGTTATGATATGTCAACTAACTCAATCAATACCTGTTATGAAAATGAAAATGGTTATACTGGCTGTGGCAATGGCGATGACTTGCGGATTGCAGGCAGCACCGAAAACGCCGGCTCAGCAACTGCTGGAGCGTCTGCAAAAGTTGCAGAAGAAAGGTTACATGTATGGTCATCAGGACGACCCGTTCTACGGCATCTCGTGGGAATGGGACGAGAACCGTTCCGACACGAAGGAACTGGTGGGCGACTACCCTGCCGTGATGGGCTTCGACCTGGGCGGCATCGAGCGTGCTGACCAGAAGAACCTCGACGGCGTGCCCTTCGACCGTATGCGTCAGGAAATCGTGGCACACCACCAGCGTGGCGGCATCGTCACCATCTCGTGGCACCCACGCAATCCGATGCTCGGCACGACGGCATGGATTCAGAACGACACAACGGCTTACAACGAGGCGGTTGCCGCCTTGCAGAAGATAGGGCAGGGCGATCTGGCTAAGCAGGTGCTCAACCCGAAGAACACGGTGAAAAGCATTCTGGCTGGAGGCAGCCACCACGCCACCTATATGACATGGCTGAAACGGGTGGGCGATTTCCTCGCCACGCTGAAAGACGCGAAGGGCAACCCCATCCCCGTCATCTTCCGCCCCTACCACGAGAACAACGGTTCGTGGTTCTGGTGGGGACAGAATCTCTGCTCGGACGAAGAGTATCACGCCCTATGGAACATGACGCAGGATTACATCAGCGGCATCCTGCCCACCAGCATCGTGTGGTCGTATTCGCCCAACTTGCAGGGCAACTGGACGGAGGAGGCGTGGCTGCGTCGCTACCCGGGCGACGACCGTGTGGACCTCATCGGCGAGGATGCCTACCAATGGGGCTCGGAGGCTGACTTTGTGAAAGGACTCACTGCCGACCTCACGCTCATCACGAAAATTGCCAAGGAGCATGGCAAACTCATCGCCATGACGGAGTGCGGCTACCAAAATTCGCCCGACGCGACGTGGTGGACACGGGTGTTCCGCCCCGTCATCGAGCAGTTCCCCGTGTGCTACTTCCTGCCTTGGCGCAACTGGAAGAAAGAGCACTTCGGTGCTGCCAAAGAGACGACCACAGCCGACGACTTCAAGGCTTGGGCGAACGAAAAGCCATTCCTCTTACTCAACGATATCAAGAAAGTAAAGTAAAAAGATGTCAGCACAGTTTGAACAGAAAGTGCAGGCTCTTCGTGCCCATCACGAGGAACTGCTCACACGCCCCAACGTGAAGAAAGAGTGGGGCAACGGAATCTACGACAAGTATGAGTTCCCCATCCTGACCGCCGAGCACACGCCGCTGGAGTGGCGTTATGACTTCAACGAGCAGGACAACCCCTACCTGATGCAGCGTATCATGATGAACGCCACGCTGAACAGCGGCGCCATCAAGTGGCAGGGCAAGTATCTGCTGGTGGTGCGTGTGGAGGGAGCCGACCGCAAGAGTTTCTTCGCCGTGGCAGAGTCGCCCAACGGGGTGGACAACTTCCGCTTCTGGGACGAG
>CALAVF010000218.1 GCA_937892315.1 uncultured Prevotellaceae bacterium
ACTCCGTTGCCTCGGTCGCCGTAACGGCAATATCAAAATTCAGACGTTCCATCATCCGAACTTCATTATCTACCACCAAGGATTTTCCGTGTTCTCCTTGTGTAAGTGACGGATTTACTATCGTCCCATTCTTTAACTCCTCCTGCAACTCACTCACTGCTTCCGTGATGTCAGTTATTGCGGTCTTGATAAAATCTTTCAATTCCATATATCGTAATTATGCTTTCCAAAACTTAAAATTATCCTTCCGCTGTTTGTGCTTATCTTTGCGTCACAAAACACTTACTTATGACAGACCAAGAAATCAGAATGTTTTGCTTGAAACTCACAATGAGTAGCGACACAGACTTTGCTCCCCAGCGGTTCCCGGACATCGAGAAAGCCAAGGAACTTTACGACTTCATCTGCCCTTCTGCTTCCACACAAGAGGCACAGAAAAAGTCACCTCGTGTTCCGTTCCGCTCGCGTGTGAAATCCCTCCTTTCGCTCTTCCGCTTACGACGTTGAGCAATCCACCACCCACACAACCGTCTGCTTCAGCGGTGTCTTCAACCTCTATCCTTACCTTGAAGCCTACCACCGTTACAGGTGCTTGCTTCTCCCTCATGTTGGAAACATACGAAACAGACGGATACCCATGGTATTCCTTGTTGGTGTGGCAACACAATGCCACATCCTCCTTCAATTCCTCGCTCGCTGCCAATGTACCTTTCACAATGTCAGCCAGTGTATGTTTTATAAAATCTTTCAGTTCCATATCATTTCTTGCGCTTAATGGTGTGCTTCAACTTTAGCACAGCAAAGTTCAACTCTATTTCAGTCTCGGTTTCATCGGTATGGAAATCATTACCGAACAAGTCGTCCACAATCTCACCGCTGCGCTGCATTAGTGATTTCTGCTTGAATTCGTCAGGGTTCTGTGCCATCTCGCCGATGGTGCGCGACAACTCGCGCAGTTTGGCAAACGCCTCTATAATGGCGATGGTGGTTTCTATCGCTTTGTCGCCCTTGAGAATTGTCGCCAGCATATACAGTCCCTTCTCTGTAAATGCTTTCGGCAATGTGCGGCTCATGTTGTTTGTGGTCAATTTTTTTGACCGCAAATCTGCAAGTTGCTGCCTGTCAACCTCAAACACATATTCATTTGGGAATTTCTTGGGATTGTTCTTTACTGCTTGGTTTATCTCTTTTGTCTGCACTCCGTACAACTCCGCCACAGCGAAGTCGAGGATTACATCCTGCTCTCCCAATTTCAAAATCTTGTCGCTGACTGCCTCGTATTTGATTATATTTGCCATAACTTTATAAATGATTTATCAACTCTTTCAGTTCCATGTCTCGTTATTCAAAACTTAAAAATCTTCTTTGCTATCTCGTCACTACCTTTGCGGCATGAAAGAATACTGGTATCTCAGAGAGGGAGACTTTCTCCCCGAACCTATTGACTCAATTTGCAAGAGTTGGAAGCGGTCTCGCCGCTCCATCGTAGAGTTCCTGTCGGCAAGTGCAAACATCTTCACATCAAAGGAAGATGCCTTGGAAGCCTCGCGTGTGGTACGATCCGCCCTCATCGCTCATCAAGTACGTCAAGGACATCTCGCAGAAATTCGTACTGACGTTGATATTCCTCCCTACGACGAGGGCTGATGCCACGGCTCTCCATTTCCGCATGGTCAAGTTCTCCGTTCACCTTGGCGAGTTCAACGGCATAGCGTATGAACCGCTTCACGTCGAGCGTGTGTGTGCTGTCGGGAAATGCTGACAGCCACTGCTCCTTTAGTTCGTTTATGTCTTTCAGTTCCATATTTATTTGCCAAACAGTTCTGAATGCGTGCCCAATCGTTCCAGCCACACCACGCCCGCATTCTCATCAATCCAAATCAAGAGGAAATTACTGTGTACATGGCATTCCCAGCATCCTTTGTACTTGCCTTTCAGTCGGTGGGGAAAGTAGTTTGCAGGGATAGGCATCCCTTGTTCCAACATTCTCACTACCTCCAAGAGTGCATCGAGCATGTCCTGTCTGTTGGCATACCTCTTGATGTCTTTCTTGTACTGGGTGGAATATCTGATTTCCCTCATAACCCCATCGACTTCTTGAATGCCTCCATGCTCGAAGTATCAATAGTACCGGCATAAATGCCCGCTTTGCTTTCCTCGATGGCTGCGGTGGTCTCTGCATTTGGCATATCATCCATCACACATTCTGGAAGGCTTACGCTCATCCGCCTGCGTCTTGTCATTGTCTCCATTGTCGTATTATTTTTTGCAAAGTTAATATTTTTTTTATTTTTCCATCAAAATCTTTATTGTCCGCTCTTTTTCCTCCAGCAATTTCTCCAGCATGGACAACTTGCGAAATGCTATGTCTTCTTTACTCATGGTGCAATGGGGCTATGCAGCGCATACGGATTTGCAGTTTTATAGTGTCCTGCACTGTCGGGCACAAGAAGTTCTTTTGTCCATGTATCCATGACAACCGCGCCGCCAATTGTTTTGTATCTATGATTGAGCGCATTGAGATACAGACCGCCAAAGAATGCCGCTAACAACAATGCTATGACGATATATCGAAAAGTCTTATCTTTCTGTACTCGTACTTCGCTCATCGTTCCATCAATATTTTTATTGTACGTTCCTTTTCCTCTAAAAGTTTCTCCAGCATCGTAACACGCTCCTGAAGTATGGCTGCATCCCCTATGGTAACGCTACCTACGACGTTGTTGTTGCCAGCAACATTCCCATTGCCAGTAGCAACAGCATTTTGTTCCTTATCTTCACCATAGAGAGACGATATAGACACATTTAACACCTTCGCTATACGCTCTACCAAGCCAGTTTTTATATCCGATGCTGACAACATTTGGTTAAATGATTGCTGCGACACGCCAAGCAGTTTCGCTATCTGAGATTGCGAAACTTTCTTCTCATAGAGAATTTCTTTTAGCCTATTGC
>CALAVF010000219.1 GCA_937892315.1 uncultured Prevotellaceae bacterium
CACCAAAAATGAACCCCTTCACGGAAACAAAACGCACCTTCGGAAGTGCCACCCACGACGGGTACACCCATTTCGGAAGTTTCATGCCATGTTTCTTTCCCTTCCCGACATGTTCCAGCAACATCCCGTTTCGTTTCCCTAAAACACCCGAAATGTTGCAGGAAACATTTTCGGAAAAATACGAAAATACGTGCAAAAAGTCCTGAATTACCCCAATTCAAACTTTTTTTTCATTTTTCTTGCATTTTTTCTATTATTTATTTGGTAGATGACTACAAAACGGGTAACTTTGCAACAAATTAAAAATAAAAGTCATAAAAACTCTACTTATAAACAAAAAAACGGGCTGAATTATGAAAAAGTTTATTTTAACAGTATTATCGTTCTTGGCACTTGGTGGCTACAGCCATGCAATGGGACTTGACGATGCAGGTTTGAGCAACAACGAAAAGAACCCAAACCTCAAGGCAGGTAAGTACACAGGCAAGAAGAAGGCTGGCAAGATGCACGGTCAGGGTACCTACGAGTGGAGCAACGGCGACCGCTTCGAGGGCAACTTCGTGGACGGACAGATTGACGGCTACGGACGCTACTCTTGGGTAGATGGCGACATGTACCAGGGCAGTTTCAAGGACGGCAAGCAGGACGGCTTCGGCTCTGCCTACTATGCCGACAAGTGCAACACCTACGAAGGCGAGTGGAAGAACGGCAAGCGTAATGGCCACGGCAAACTCACATGGGCAAACGGCGACACTTACGAAGGCGACTGGGTTGACGACGTTCGTGTAGGCGAAGGCGTCTTCACCGCAGCCAACGGCGACAAGTACGTAGGTCACTACGAGAACAACCAACGCAACGGCTTCGGCACATACTACCACAACAACGGCGACGTTTACGCAGGTCAGTGGGTGAACGGTGAGAAGGAAGGCATCGGCAAGTACACATACGCCAACGGCAATGTTTACGAAGGCCAGTTCGTCAACTCCAACATCGAAGGTCAGGGCACATACGTATGGGCATCCGGTGCAACCTACACAGGTCAGTTCAAGGAAGACATGCGTAACGGTGTCGGCACCTACACCACCGCAAGCGGCCGCGTCATCGCAGGCAACTGGAAGGACAACCGCTTCGCAGGCGAAAGCAGCGGAGAACTCGCAAGCCGCTAATCCCCCTGCTATCTCTAACATTTCTCGACTATATTAACTTCATTTTAATAAAACAATATACCTGAACAACATCCAATAAAACATCAATTTTTCGGTTAGTTCACACTTACTCGATGAATGATATTTTGCCCAATTTTGTGAACAAGTTATAAGTAGTAATAAGTAATTCATAACATATTCATAGAAAGAACAGAATCGTAATCGAAAATAGTTTTTAATGGAAATAGGTAGACTTCCGCGTGCCAAAGGACTAGTGATAGCCTTTTGATGGGCGGAAGTCATTTTTTATCCCCTTTTGAACCGCAGCACGCCGCCCCCTAGATTCTCAAGACACTCACCTCTACCTGAACGTCTTATTCTATCCACCAGCACACCGCCCCCACGATGTGCAAGCCCACACCTCAAGCCCACACAAGAGACTCTCGCAAGAGAACCCTGTGCTGCACAGGCAGAGTGAGCCTGACAAGGATATCCTGAAAGGACGAAGGGAGCACAGGCAGAGGCGATGAAGCCATGCGAACGACGTAATCGCGGGAAACCTCGGCAATGCGGATTCACCCCAAAGCCCCCCTCAAAGGGATGACGGAACACTTTCTATCACACTTACCTCCATTGGGAACCGTTCAAGGTAGTGCTACTCGGTACCCCAGGTCGAATCTTTCTATCACACTTGCCTCCATTGGGAGCACTCCCTCCCCTACCTGCAAAAATGAAGCAGCGGCACGATGGAGGTGCTGCTGGTATCTCCTGTTCAGCCGTTGATGAT
>CALAVF010000220.1 GCA_937892315.1 uncultured Prevotellaceae bacterium
CGCTTGGGGCTCGAACCCAAGACCCCAGCATTAAAAGTGTTGTGCTCTACCTACTGAGCTAGCGGATCTACCTATTGGCTTGCGGCGTGTTCTTTGGGAGAACGTGACAGGGTTTTTATGCCTGTCTTTTGCCGTAAGCGGGTGCAAAGGTAGGGAGTTTTTGGGAAACTACCAATTATTTTGCGAGTTTTTTTTAAGTTTTTGAGTTTTTAGGTTTTTTGGTTTTTGAGTTTTTAAGTTTTTTGGGGGGTGATGGGGTTAACTGCGTGAAATTTGTAGGCCTTTGTCGGAGAGGGTCATATCGACGAAACGGGAGGAGTCGGTCAACGGATGGTTGGTGAGTTGTTCGCGGATGCGACTTGCCGCCTCGGGATCTTTTGCCACCATGTAGAGATAGCCGCCACCGCCGGCACCGGGAAGTTTGTAGCCCCAACAGAGGTCGTCAATCTGGCGGCACAGGTTGGCAACAAGTGCAGGTTCGGTGCCTGCATCAAGTGCCTTGTTCTGCTGCCATGTCTTGCGGATGAGTTCGCCATACTGTTGGAAGTTGCCGAGTTGGATGGCATCGAACAGGTTTAGTGCGTGGTGCTTCATCTGCTGCAGAATCTGGAGGTGTTCGGAAGCGTTGAGGAACATGCCCTGCACAATCTCGGCGAGAATCTGCTTGGCGGTGCGTGTGATGCCTGTGTAATAGAGCAGGTGGCACTGCTGGTAGTCGGGCTGACGGAAGAAGGTGTCGGGCAGCCAGCGTACAACGGGTATCTGGTTCAAGCCCTGTTCTGTCTGCAAGAGTTTGATGCCCGGAAGGATGCCGCCGTACTGGTCTTGCCAACCGCCGCCTGTGGTGAGCAACTGTTCGAGGATGAGGGAACGGTTGCCAATTTCGTATTTGTCCCATCCGAGCCCGCAGAAGTCTGCCAATGCCCCAATGACGGTGGAGGCGAGAATGGAACTGGTGCCCAGTCCTGATCCCGCGGGGATGGCGGAAAGCAGGGTGATTTCGATGCCTGAGCCGAAAGCGGAGAGTTGCTGGTGCAACGACTCGTATTTCTCCGCACAGAAGGGGGGCAGGAAGCCGCACAGGGCGAGGGCTGCCTTCGGAATGGAGAAGGGAGAGCCCACCTTGTTGTAGAGTCCCAGTTCCTCGTAGGTGCTGATGGTCTCGACGGCACCAAGGTCGATGGAGCGGCACTTGATGTGCAGTTCCTTGCAGGGCTTCACATACACTTGCAGGGGCTGCTGTCCGTTCAGTTCGATGGCGAGGTTGACCACGTTGCCACCTCGCAGCAGGCAGTGGGGTGGAGTGTCTGTCCAACCGCCTGCAATGTCGATACGCACTGCCGAACGTCCCCACACAATCTGGTCCTTATAGGCGTTGAGGCGTGGCAATTGGGGGTGCTGCATCGCCGTGTTCACCAACTGTTGCTGCATGAGCGAAAAGGCTTCCCGCTCATTCCTGGTGGCATCTTCTCCGAGGAGTTTTTGCACTTGTGCCCGAAACATGGCATCGTGTACTTTCTGCATGGGTAGGGCATCTTCGGGAAGCGGTGCCGGCAGCGGGATGTGGTGGTCGGCATATTTCTTGGCGATGTCTTTGAGGTCAATCTGGAAGAAAACGGACTTGCGGAAATTGGCAGCCAATTGCGGCAGGTTCTGACAGAGCAACTCTTGGCGTTGCTGGCTCTGGCGTTCGAGATTGGCTTGTGCCGAGATTTCGTCGGCAGAGAGCCGCGGACAGGCTTGCCAAACGTCGCTGAGGTCTGTCTGGGGGCAAGGGGAAAGCATCCATTCGAGAAGAGCCCCCATCTGTCGGATGTCGCTACAAACGGGGAAGATGTTGGCTGCTTGCAGGTCGTGATGGTTCTGAATGTGTTGAAGGTCGATATGGTGGGCGGCAAGCCATTCCGTCGCAGGCATCCCCAAGAAGAGGGTTTCGAGACGAGTGATGTCGCCTCGCATGGCGTCGCGGTAGCCATAGGGACGAAGCACGTAGGCGGTCTCTCTGTAGGCTTGGATGTCAACACATTGCCCTTGCAGGAGCGTGATGGTCCAGTCGTTCTTTGGTATTCCCGTGATGACATTTTGTGAAGAGAGATGCCACGAGGCAGGAACGTATGCGTTCTCAATCCAAATCTCCGAGTTCTGTTCGGTCAAGTCGGCACTGATGACGGCGTTCTGGGTGAACACGGCAGGGTGTTTCTTCACGTTCTTCTGAATGATTATTCGCTGGTCAAGCACGATGTTTTGCAGGGTCGTGGTTGACGAAATCATCTCGGGGGTGGTGCCGTAGTGGTAGAACTCTCCGCCTTCGAGCGGGAGGATGGCGACTTTCAACTGGTTGAGTTCTGTGTCGATGGAGGTGGGGTGCTGCCCGAGGGCAGTGCCGAAGTCTGAATAGAGGTCGTAGGGACGGAAGTCGTTTCCGTCATGTGACCGATCTCTCAGCAGTTGCACCGCACGGTCGTTGAGCAGCCAAATGCCGATGTCCATCATGGCGAGATGGGTTTGCGACAGTTCTGCCAGCCGTGCGGTGGTGGGCTTTTGCAGGACAAAGTCGAGCAGGTCGGGCGTGCAGCGGTTCATGAAATATACGCCGTGGTTCTTTGCCAGAGAGGGGCCAACCCACAAGCCATAGCACACCACATCAGCCTCGGGAATGGGCTGGAGCGGACGGGTGGAACGGATGAACACGTCGCCCGACACGATGAGGGTGTGCAGGGAGTCGGGGGCTTGACGCATGATGCTCTCATAGAGCGGCAGTTGCAAGTCGAGCAGTGTCTGGTCAATCTTTTGTCCTCGTTCCCAACGGAATACAGGTACGGGCAGGGACACTTTGCCGCTGGCAGCGTATGCAGGGAGTCGGCGTGACTGTCCCCCTGCATGAACAAGGATTCGCTTCTCTTGGGAGAGCCACTGAAGGAATGACGGGGCTTTTTCGTGCATGGCAGCCTGTTCGAGCAGCCATGTCGTTCCGCCTCCACTGCCCAGTTTCTTCCCGACGGGGTCGGAGGTGCAGAAATATTCTTCTTCTGATAAATGATGGATGGTCAGGTATTTCTCCACCGCATTGGGTGGGAGGGAGAGCAATTTTTTCATGCTTGTTCTGATGTGTTCAATGTCTCGTTTTGTTCAATTTGATTCGCTTCGCCCAGCACGTAACGCTTGTAGTAGGAGATGATGAGCGTGGTGAGCGGCAGGGCGATGATGAGTCCGATGAAGCCTAACAGACTTCCCCAAATGGAGAGTGACAGCAGGATGACGGCAGCATTCAAGCCGGTCACCTTGCCCATAATGCGTGGCGTGAGCACCCAGTCCTGGATGGCTTGCACCACACAGAACACGATGATGGCAGCCAGTATGATGCCCCAAAAACTCTGCCCTGTGTCATGGGCTTTCAGCAGTGCCAAGATGATGGTGGGGATGAAGCCGACGATTTGCAGATAGGGTACCAGGTTCAGAAAACCAATGAACAATCCTAACGGAATGGCAAGGGGGAAGTCGATGATGAGGAACCCGATGGCAAAAAGTACGCCCACACACATGGCGATGATGGTTTGTCCACGGAAATAGCCGTTCATGCCGTTCTTCAGGTCTGTCATCACGCCATGCACGAGTTTTCTTTTGCTTTGTGGCACCAACTTGAATAATCCTTCAGCCATCAGTTCGTAATCCAACAGGATGAAAAACAGATAGATGATGGCGATTAACGAGGCGATGATACCCACGATGGCACTCACGCTGCTGCTGATGAAGGAAAAGAACTGAGGCACTTTCTCCTCCAAGAACTGCGACACGTCCTTCACCGTCAGTGCTTTGGTAATCTCGTTCAGGTCAATGTTATGCTTCAAGAAGTTTTCCACCTCTGTTGATACCGACGTGACTGTGCTGTCTGTCGTTACATAACTGACGATAATGTCTTTCAGGTGTGTCATCTCGCTGATGATGGGCGGCAAAATGAGGTAGATGCCTCCGATGATGATGCTCAGAATCAGCAAAATCGTGATGATGATGCTTAGCACTCGTGACTTCAGCCTGCATTTGTACTGGAAGAAGCATACGATGGGGTGGAGCAAATAGGCGATGAGCCATGCCGTGATGAACGGAATCAGCACGTTGCTTAGGCGGAGTATCAAAAAATAAGCGGCAACTAAGATGATGATGCTGCCTAAGATTCTGACGAATCGGTCGAAAGTGATGATTTTAGTTTTCATAATTAGAGCCTTTCTCTTGCAATTTATGCACGAAGATACACAAAAACTATAGTTTTAAGGGCCGATAATGTGAAAAAAAGTTGTTTTTGGGCTAAAAATACACATTGTAAGTATTTTTATTTCTATTTTTGCCGAAAAATTTGAAGTGAAAGATGGGGAAACTCTATGTGGTGCCAACCCCTGTCGGCAACATGGAAGACATGACCTTCAGGGCAGTACGAGTGCTGAAAGAGGCTGATTTGATATTGGCGGAAGACACTCGTACATCTAATGTGCTTCTGCTGCACTACGACATTCACGGCACCATGCTTTCTCACCATAAGTTCAACGAGCACGATACGGTGCAGAGCGTGGTGAGGAAGATACAAGGCGGCATCACCGCCGCACTCATCAGCGATGCCGGGACTCCGGGCATCAGCGACCCCGGGTTTCTGCTCGTCAGGGAGTGTGTGAAGCAAGGTGTTGAAGTACAGACCCTTCCCGGAGCAACCGCCTTTGTGCCGGCACTCGTCAGTAGCGGACTTCCTTGTGATAAGTTCTGCTTCGAAGGCTTTCTCCCCCAGAAGAAAGGACGGCAGACACGGCTTGAAGCCCTCAGAGGCGAATCGCGGAGCATTGTTTTCTATGAGTCGCCACGCCGATTGCTGAAGACTTTGCAACAACTGGCCGAGGTTTGTGGCAGCGAGCGAAAGGTCAGCGTCTCGCGCGAGTTGACCAAAATCCATGAGGAAAACGCCCGGGGTACCTTGGCTGAGGTCGTCGCGCATTTTTCCAAGAAGGAGATAAAAGGCGAAATCGTCATCGTGCTTGAAGGAGTCAGTGGGCCTTCGTCCGATGACGATTCCGCGGAATGATTGTATGCCATTCTGCTCAGAAAGCGAACGACACCCTGAAATAATAGTCCGCAATCACGTCTTGGCGGCCGCCGTTGAACCCCAAGAAACTGTCGACCACATCGATGACGGATACGCCACAGCTGAGATAGGCCCGGTAGATCTTGAGTCCGATGGCGCCCCCAGTGTACAAGCCTGTTGAAATGTATTGGTGTGCTCCATCCATATTGAGGCAAGTCACTTTGCCGGCGGGTATCGAATAACCGATGCGGCCTTCAATGAAAGGACTGACGGGTGCATCGGGCAACGTGAATTTCAGGTTGGCATAGACGGGCACCGTGTGGATGTAGGTCTCTTGCATGTTCTCAAGCACACGGCAGTGCTCGCCATAGCTCGAATAAAACTCGGCGCCAAGTCCGATGCTGGTCATGTGTCCGAGTTGGTATTCGGCCAAGCCGCCAATGCTGAAGTGGTGAGGGATTTCGTGTACGAAGACGGCACCGAAGTCGCCAACGCCCATATCAGCCAATACATGAAAGCGGAACTCGCCCATAGGGCTATAGACAGGTCTTGAATCCTTGCGCGGGGCAGGTTTCACGGTGCGCTTCTGCGGTTGGCGATAGCGTGGCCTCGGTGGACGCATTTGTGCTTCGGCAGTGAAGGTCACAGCCAACAGGAGGCAAAGTGATAACAAGTGCTTTTTCATAAGACAGTCAATTTTAGATTGTTAATGCCGCTGGAAAACGCAAAAACCGTACCAAGAATTAATGTTTACTTTTTGAGTTGCCGTTCGTAGGCTTTCAGACGGGCGACAAGGCTTTGTTTCACGCCTGTGGAAGTATAGGTGGCGCCGCTTATGGCATCCACGTCCTTCGTTAAGGCTTCGGCTGGAGTGAGACCGTTCCAGGTTTCGTAGAGGCCGCCTTCAACGACACGCTGGGCGAAACGAGGCGTTTCCTGGTTCTCCAGCAAAGCCACCTGTTGGATACGTCCTTCAGCATCCAAAGCTATTAATAAAGGTGTAGGGCCGTTGAAACCTTTCACTCCCTCGGAATAGGGCTCGGAAAAAAGCACCGTGCCGATTTTTTCGCCTTTGGCATTCTGGATTTCGTAAAACGCTGTGTCGATGGTTTTTGTCTTGGCGGCATCGCTATAGTAGGAGGTGATTTCCTCGACGGGAAGAGCTGGCCATTTCACTTTTTGGCCGCAACCTGAGATGCCCAACATTCCGGCGAGCAATACGCCGCCTACGATTCTTTGGATTGCGTTCATAGTCCTTGCTTTTTTAAAAATCGTGCAAAAATACTGAAAAACTTGCAACAATTAAACGATTAAACAACCAACAATTCAACAAAAACC
>CALAVF010000221.1 GCA_937892315.1 uncultured Prevotellaceae bacterium
GGCATTGTTACAAAGACTTGTCCCAACGCTAAATTGATTTTTGTCCCAACGCCAAATTGATTTCTGTCCCAACGCTAAATTGTTTTTTATTCCAATGCTAAATTGTAAACATCTTTCCTGCCTCTTTGCTCGTAGGAGGCGAGAGGAGGGCGTGTGAGGTGTTGGGGAGGATGTTTGGACGAAGCCTCCCATTTGGCACAAGAAGAGAGGGGACAGAGGGACGAAAAGTGGCCGAATGGTCGGACATGCAGGTCTGTTGGTCGGCAATTATGAGGCAAAAGCGTGAAAACGGATAGAAAGATGGGTGTTTGGTTGTTTCGGGGTGTTTTGAGGTGATTTTGTGGAAAAAAAGTATCAGCGTGAGTAACCCTAAGTTCAAGATAGTACACTCATTTCAACATCCCCCCCAAAAAAATCTTTTGCGTATATAAAATGAAAAGATGTATCTTTGTACCGAGAAGGCTTTGCGACTTTTAACATATCTGGACTGGTGGCTATAAATTACAATCTTGTTGTTACCTCAATATGAGGCGGCATCAAACCATTTTTTGCAAGGTTGGAGGGTGGTGATATTGTTATAAAATTAAAAAAGAGGCGGTTTTCGGGGGAAACGTTTTGCCATATCGAAATATCTCTGTATATTTGTGGCGAATTTTGGAAATGGCGGATGAACGGTGGCGTTGAAAAAATGAAGTTTAGATTATGCAAGAGTTTATGAATTGGTTCTCCGGAATGGACACCTGGATGCAGGTGTACTGGACGTGTGCCGTGGTGGGTTCTCTGATTTTTGTGGTGCAGATGGCGCTGACGTTGGTGGGGATGGATAGCACGGACATTGATGTGGACTTCGACGGTGCGGACACGATGGATTTGGGCGGCGGCATCTCGCTGTTCAGCATCAAGAATTTTGTCAATTTCCTGGTGGGCTTCGGCTGGGCAGGCGTTTGCTTCGACAGCGTGGTGAAGAACAAGGTGGTGCTGGGGCTGATTGCATTGCTGGTGGGTGCGGTATTCGTGCTGATGTTCTTTCTCATCAAGAGGGAAACGAAGAAGTTGGAGCATAATGGTGCCTTCAAGATTGAGGACTGCGTGGGGAAGATGGTGGACGTGTATCTCCGCATCCCTGGCGGACGGAGCGGCAAGGGAAAGGTGCAGGTGAGTCTGAACGGGTCGGTGCAGGAGATTGATGCGCTGACGGATGGAGAGGGTGTGACGAGCGGACAGAAGGTCACGGTCGTCGGTGTGGTGGATGGCTCAACATTGTTAGTGAAATAAATGGTTCAATCGTAAATTGTCAAATCGTAGATTATGTATATGTATCTGATTGTTGTAGCGGTGGTGGTAGCCATCGTGTTGCTGGTTTCGATTATCAATCGTTACCGCCGTTGTCCGTCGGACAAGATTCTCGTAGTGTATGGAACCACAGGCAACAAGGGCAGTGCCAAGTGTGTGCATGGAGGCGGCACGTTCGTGTGGCCTATCATTCAGGATTATGCCTATCTGAGCCTGACCCCCATCAGCATCGATGCGAACCTGACCAATGCTCTGTCGCGTCAGAACATCCGTGTGGACGTGCCTTGCCGCTTCACGGTGGGTATCTCTACCGACCCTGAGAGCATGACTGCTGCTGCCGAGCGTCTGCTGGGTTTGACTCCCGGACAGATTCAGGAACTGGCACGAGACATCTTGTTCGGTCAGTTGCGTCTGGTCATCGCCACAATGAGCATCGAGGAGTTGAACAGCGACCGCGACAAGTTCCTGGAGGCAATTTCCAGCAATGTGGAGGTGGAACTGAAGAAGATTGGTTTGCGGCTCATCAACGTGAACGTGACCGACATCAACGACGAGAGCGGCTACATCGAGGCACTCGGTCAGGAGGCTGCCGCCAAGGCGATTAACGAAGCCAAGGTGCGTGTGGCTGAGCAGGAGAAGTTTGGTGAAATCGGTAAGGCGGAGGCAAACCGAGAGACCCGTATCCGTACCGCCGAAGCCAATGCACAGGCGGTGCAAGGCGAGAACGAGGCACGGGTGCAGATTGCCAACTCTGACGCTGTGCGTCGTGAACGTGAGGCTGAGGCACAGCGCAAGGCGATTGCCGCCGAGAAAGTGGCTGCCGCCAAGGCGTTGGAAGAGGCTTACTCGGCAGAACAGAAGGCAGAAGAGGCCCGTGCCGACCGTGAGCGTGCCACGCAGAGTGCCAACGTGCTCGTCAGTCAGGAAATCGAGAAGAAGCGTAAGATTATCGAGGCTGAGGCTGAGGCTGAGAAGATTCGTGTGAACGCCAAGGGTGAAGCCGATGCAGCCTATGCCAAGATGGAGGCTGAGGCAAGAGGTCTCTTCGAGATATTGAGCCGTCAGGCACAGGGCTACGACAAGATGGTGCAGGCAGCCGGTGGCGAGGCACAGAAGGCTTATATGCTGCTCCTGCTGGAGAAGTTGCCAGAACTGGTGAAGACTCAGGTGGAGGCAGTGAAGGGCATCAACATCGACCATGTGACCGTCTGGGATTCTGGCAATTCGGCAGACGGGAAAGGCAGCACCGCCAACTTCCTCAGTGGACTGATGAAGAGCGTGCCACCACTCCACGAACTGTTCGACCAGGCAGGACTGGCATTGCCCGAATATCTTGCCAAGAAGAAGGAAACTCCTGCCGAGGAGGAGGTTACAGCCGAGGAGGTGGAAGAGGAGATTGTGAATCATGACAAAAAGAAGAAATAGACAGTGAAGAAACTACTTTATCTTGTGCTCGCGGCATGTGCCGTGAGCATTTCCATGTTTACCGCCACGAGTTGCAACGACGGTGAGACATACGCCGAGCAGAAGGAGAAGGAAAAGAAAGCGATACGCCAGTTCATCGAGAACAACGACTTTGTGGGTCCCATCACCGTCATTGACGAGTCGAAGTTCTATGCCCAGGACAGCCTGACCGACACGACGAAGAACGAGTTCGTGATGTTCAACGACGACGGCATCTACATGCAGATTGTCCGCAAGGGTGTGGGGCAGACCATGGTGGAGATGGCAAAGGAGATGCAGGATTCGTCGGTGAACAAGGTGCTGCTGTGCCGCTTCCTCGAATACGACATCGAGAGTGCCGACACCACCTACACGAACCTCTACACGCCCAGCATCGTGGACAAGATGCTGTGCAAGTACAGCCACTACAGCCGCAGTTACAGCGGCTCATTCACCGAGGGACGCATGTACTCCAACTATGGGGCTACCGTGCCACAGGGATGGCTTAAGCCGCTCGACTTCATCCGCCTGACACGCGATGCCGGACAGATTGCCAAGGTGCGGCTGATTGTGCCGCACTCGTCGGGCACCTCCAACGCATCGGGCTACGTGCTGCCCTTCTACTACGAGATAACGTATCAATTAGGAAGATAAATATGAGTTTGATTAAATCTATTTCCGGCATCCGCGGAACCATCGGCGGACGTGCCGGAGAGGGGCTGAACCCTCTCGACATCGTGAAATTCACCAGTGCATACGCCACCCTCATCCGCCGCACCACCAAGGTGGAGAGCAACAAAATTGTGGTGGGTCGCGACGCCCGCATCTCTGGCGAGATGGTGAAGAACGTCGTCTGTGGCACACTGATGGGCATGGGCTTCGATGTGGTCAATATCGGTCTTGCCTCTACACCTACAACCGAAATCGCCGTGGCAATGGAAGGTGCCTGTGGCGGCATCATCATCACCGCCAGCCACAACCCTCGCCACTGGAACGCCCTGAAACTGCTGAACGAGAAAGGCGAATTCCTCAATGCCGCCGAAGGTAACGACGTGCTGAAAATCGCTGAGGCTGAGGACTTTGACTATGCAGACGTGGAGCATCTGGGCAAATATGTCGAAGACAGCACCTACGACCAGAAGCACATCGACATGGTGCTGGACCTCGACCTCGTGGACGTGCCTGCCATCAAGCGTCAGGGCTTCAAGGTGGCGTTCGACAGCATCAACTCGGTGGGCGGCATC
>CALAVF010000222.1 GCA_937892315.1 uncultured Prevotellaceae bacterium
TCGCCTCATTGAGAATATAAGCATAAGCATAAACGCCCGTATAGGTGTAAGCATCGGCAGATGTGATGTCACCACGCTCTCTGCCTTAATCAGGGAAATGGAGGTGATGCGATGATCAGCCTGTCAGGTAAATTCAGATAAAACTGCACACATCTCTCGACGTGTGCAGCACTGTGCTATAGCCGTAACTAATCTTTAATTATTTTTTCTTTTTGTCCCGATAAGTCTTTTTCCCATATCGGTAGTCGAGGATGCGGTGCCACTCTTCGGGGATGAGGTATTTGCCTTCCACGTGGTCGATGCAGAGCAGTTGGAACTCGCCGTAGAGAGAACTGAAGCGGGCAAGGATGCGGTCGGTGATGCGGATGTGGTGGACATGGTCTTTAAACTCTTCCACAAGATGGAACGTCTGGTTGGGATGCTTGATTTCGTGTTCGCCCCACATCCTTAAGAATGTGTTCGCTTGGCTCATTTGGTCATCTACCGTCAGCACATATAGCCTTCCGCTCGCTTTCCCCATGCTGGAGGGGTCGGACTTCTTGCCGTATTCGTAACGGATGGGGTATTCGGCGACACGAGCGGAGTCTTTCATTTGCTGGATGAAGTCGTTCACCCATTGGGTGTTGTAGGGTTCGGGTATTTTTCCTGTGCTGATGGTGATGATTTGTTGCACGAAGAGCGTGTGTGTGTTCCCTTTCCCATACATCTTGCAGACGATTCTCTCTTTGTCGTGACTGATGTCTGAGGCCGTCAGTTCAATCGTGTCACCTTGTGCCGTGTGCGTTTCCACATGCTGGAAGTTGCTGAATGACCCATTGATGAGTTTGCAGCGGATGGCATCGATGGAGTCTCTGCTGATTTCTTTTTGCCATGTGAAGATTTGGCGGAGCGTGTCGCCTCCAATGATTTCGGTTCTGTCATGATACCCTAAATCTTCTATGCCCAGTTGCAGACGGGTCTTTTCGAGTAACGACAGGTAATGATAATAGTCTTCTTTCGTTTCAGGATGTTTCGCTTTCAACTTTTCATAGTCGGGCACACGCTCCACCTTCCCGTGGTCATACATCAGCATGGTCTCGTAGCCTTTGGGCAGGGTGAAAGTGGAATCGACTTGGTCGATGAACAGGATGGTGTACCGTCCGAAGTCGTCCTTCTTGCCACACAGTATTCCATATTCTCGGGGTGAGTTGTCGTCGCCCCATCTGCTGAGTCTGAGATAGGCGAACGTTGGTTCTATGGGGTTGAAGAAATCGTAGCAGAACTCCTTGTCCATGTTGCTGTGCAGGTAGCGAAGGATTTCCCTGTTGAGGTCGGCGCTGGCAGCATCCGCCCTTGCTTGGGGAATGATGTAGAGCGTGCCGCTGCATCCGCCCTCTATCACATTCACTCGGTCGCCTCCTATGAAAGACTTGGTGACCATGTTGTTGCTGTCCTGCTCCAGCACATAGGCGAAGGTGGCATTGTCAGACAATTCGTCCTCCTTTTGTGTGTTGTAGCGGTAAGAGACCGTGTGTTGTTCGCCTCCTGCCGCCTCTGTCATCTGGGCAATGAAGGGCAGGATAGGGCGGTAGTCAAGCGCTTGCCCGCTACTTTTCTTTTCGGTCGTTTTGCTGTGTTCCACGACAAGGTTGCACCTGTCTCTGTCTGGACGATAATGAAAAGTGGCACTTTCTATGGCATGGTTATGATAACTGCCGTAAGTGTAGAGAGGTGCTTCGTCGGGATATTTCGCCAGAGCCAAAGCATAGCCGATTTCGTCTTCCGTGCCTTTGGGTGTCTGCTGATGGTGACAAGCAATGGCGTGGCTGGAGGCTGCGAGAAAATGCTGCATCACGGTGTCCTTCAGCAGTTGCAGTTGATAGCGGACGATGGGTTGGTCTCTTCTGATGTCGTAGCCCTTCTTCCAACTTCGTTCTTCATAGATTCTTTCGTCTGTACGTCCGAGCGAGTAGCCGATTTCCTCGGGGTGGTGCTGTTCCAGATAATCCATCAGTTGCTGAATGCTGTTCTCTTCTTGTGCGTGGATGGCGACGGCTTGCAGCATCATCGCCAGCATGAATATGGGATGTTTCATTGTTTTCTTGTTTTTTTAGTGTTGATTTTCAATCATTTCAAACACGGCATCGCATTCTTGTTTCAGTTTCTCGTTCAGTGCCGTGTATTCCTCCAGCGGATTCTTTTGTGATTCCACACCGAAAACGCTGTCAACAGACATGAGGTCGCTTTGGTCATCCTCTGCTTCTTTTGAAGATTTCGGGGTAGGAGTGCTGGCGAGAAACGTCTTGGGCATCACCTCCGAGGTGTCTGTCATCGGCATTTCTTGCGGACGTTCGTTGGGGTGGATGTCCGTTTGTGCCGTCGGCTGTTCAAAGGTGTTTCCATCGGTTTCTCTTGGTGGTGCCAAGAAGATGGCAATGATGGCTGCCACACAGGCGGCTGCCAGCCAGGGCCACAAGGCGACGCGACGCTTTTTTAGAGGAACGTTTGCCATGATGCGGTCAAACGCTTCCACCTTCTCGTCAGACAGGGTGAAACTGTTGCCGAGTTGGGCGGTGGCAAGCACCAGTTGTCGCACAGCCTCCTCGTCGGCAGCGAGGTCTTCGTGGCTCTGTCGGTAGAAATTGGCAAGAGCCCGTTCTTCCTCTGGGGTGGTTTCGGCATCGAGATAACGCTCGATGAGTTGTTGGCGCAATGCCTTGTCGTTCAGGTCTTTCATCTATCGTCCTCCTTTCCTGAGCAGTTCCGCCATGTTTCTCCGTGCGGCAGAAATCATGGTCTTGGTGCTTTGCTTGGTGGTTTTGCAAATGGTTGAAATCTCGTCGAGGCTCATTCCCTCGCTCCTCATCGTCAGCATCCTTCGTTGGGTAGTGGGCAGGCGGTCAAGTGCCAACTGAATCTGTCTTTCCGTGTCTTGACTGATGAGTGCTTGGTCAGTCGCTCGGGTGTCAGCCATGTCGGAGCCGTGCAGGGTGTCGGTCGGCACCTGTTGTCGGCGCAGCAGGTCGATGCACACGTTTTTGGCGATGGCGACAGCGAGGGCTTCGGGGCTGGCATAGTGTTCCAGCCGCTCGCGCATCTGCCATAGTCGGAAGAGGGTTTCCTGCACCATGTCCTCCGCCTCCTCGGGCAATTGCCTGTCTGCCAAGAACCTTTCGCACAGTTCCAGCAGCCTCGGGCGTATGTCGTTTGCCATTTTTTCAAATGCTGTCATCATCTTCTTTTGTGCATCTCTATCGTAAAGACGTAAAAGCGGGGCAAAGGTAAACTAAAAAAACGCTGAAAAATAACCTCTGAACAAAAATTCATGAAAAATTTGTGGTTAATTTGTGGTAATTCGTGTTAAGCGTAAGCGTTTTCGTTTTTTGACACGAATGATCATGAATTAACCATGAATTGTTCATGAATTTATATGTCTTGCGGCTTGATGGGTATTGGGGTGTTAGGAACTCCACAAACGGAAATGCCTTACTTCCACAAACGAAAAAGGGTATCCTCCACAGCCAAAGTCGTTCATCGTCATTGAATAATTGTTCATTGTCGATGAATAATTGTTCGCTGTCAATGAATAATTGTTCGTTGACATTGAATAACGGTTCGTTGGTGTTGAACAATGAAGCCTCTGATGAGCCTTTTAGTGACTGCCGATGAAGAGGAACAGCATGGAGAGCAGCACCAAGGCGAGGTCGATAACCTTCGACTTGAGGTTCTTCTCGTGGAACACCATCGCCCCAAACAGGAAACTGACCAGCACCGAGCCGCGACGCACCATCGAGACGATGGAAATCATGGCTCCGTCCAATCCGAGGGCATAAAAATAGGCGAAGTCGGCAGCGGAGAGGAACACGGAGATGAGGATGATGCACCAGTCCCAATGGAACGGGGTCGTCTTCTTGTGCGTGGGCCACCAAAGCAGGAACAGCATGGTGAGCATCATGAAGAACTGGTAGATGTTGTACCACGACTGCACGGCCAGTTTGTCA
>CALAVF010000223.1 GCA_937892315.1 uncultured Prevotellaceae bacterium
GGTCGGTTGTGTAAGCGATAGGACAGTCAGCAGCAGGAGTGAAACTAACCTTCACGTCTGCATCAGCAGCCAACTCTGTATCTTTCAAGAAGATGTAGAGATAGCCGTCAGACTTACCTTCCAGATATTCAACCTCCACAGCCGTACCGTTAGAAGTAACCGTCACGGTTGATGGGTCGAGAGAGAAAGAGCCATTGTTGGCATTTGCCAAAGCAGCGATGTTGGTTGGATAGCCAAAATCGAGTTTCACGGCATCGCCAAGGAATGTTGCCTGATTGAATGTAACGCCTTCTTCTACCTTGATGTCGTCAAGTGTGTAGATGGTTGGGCTATACATGTTCACCACTACGAAATAAGTCTCGGGCAACTTGCCGCCATAGAAATCAGCGTAAGTCTTTGTGCCGTCGCCACCGAAAGCCTCTGGGTAAACAGCGTTACCTACCCAACTCTGGTTGGCAATCACATTGTTCAGCACTTCACCATTCTTATAATAAGAAACGAAAGAGATGTGCTGCCACTCGCCGGTGAGCCCCTTGGTCATTTCCACGCCGTAGTTGGCACCAGTGGGAGAGCAGAAACTCTTGTCGTAGTTCTCAATACCCTGAGAAAGCCATGCGGTGAGGCAAGTGTTACGCTCGCCATCGTCTGCGATATAAGTAGGCTCAGCCTTAATCCAGAAACTTACGCGATAAGGCGTGTTCTCCTTGATGGGGAGGTTACCAATCTTGAAACCACGGTCCCAAGAGTAACCAGACTCCGAACTGTTTTCTGCATGGAATGCATACTCACCCGACACCTTGTCAGATGTGTACTGCTCGGTCCATTGGTCGCCATCCTTCACGTTGACCCAGTCGCCAAGCGTGCCAAGACCTGGCGTAAGAGCCAACTCTGTGGTGTACTTCTGGTCGCCTGATTCAAAACCTACAGATGCGATAGTGGTTTGTGCCTGCATCGAAGCGGATGCCAACAAACCGGCTGCAATCATTAAGTTAATCTTCTTCATAAGCGATAAATTAGTTTTGGTTAAGTTAAAATAATATTTTTTGATGATCACTTTCAAGTTTCGTTTTCACGGCCGTTGCTCACTTGCCGAGTTTCGACGTTGCAAAGTTACAACTTTTCTTCACAATAACAATTTTTAAGGTGTTACATTGATTTTTTTACATGTTACAAGATGCCAAAAAGCCTTTTGTTATGGGCAGAAGAACGCAATCGCAAACCTTTTGTAACCTGTTTCCGCTCTCTCCTCTATAGCCTCTCAAAAGGCAGGATTGCCGCGGGGGTTCTTAAAACTAAACTTAGATTTTATAAAATT
>CALAVF010000224.1 GCA_937892315.1 uncultured Prevotellaceae bacterium
GTGCGTACGAGACTCGAACTCGTGACCCCATGCGTGACAGGCATGTATTCTAACCTACTGAACTAACGCACCGTTCTATTTATGCGAAATGTGGGGCTTTTGCCGTTTTGCGAGTGCAAAGGTACGACATTTTGTGAAACTGACAAAGGATTTGGCACTTTTTTTTCGGGAAAAGAGAAAAAAAGTGGCTTATTCGCCGAAAAGGATTTTCCTTTCTCTTTGGGTGGCTTGGGCAACCCAGTCTTCGGGCACGAATTTCCAGTGGTTATTGGCTTGCGGATTGATGGTGCCCAGTTCCTTGATGTAATCGAGCAGATAGTGACGGATGTCGTATTCGCTGACGCTGAGGATGCGTGAATCCATCTCTTCTTTGGAGAGTCCGGCTCCCTTGGTGAGCAGTTCGCCGCCGCCGTTGGCACGGTAGGCGGTCATGGCGACGGTGTAGGTTTCGTTCATCAGGAAGGGCTTTCCGTCTGCCATGGAGAAGATGCGGATTTTATGTCCCTCGGGCTGTGTGACATCGACTTCGTAGCGGATGCCTGCTGCCGAGTCGAAGTTGAAGATGAAGTTCTTGAAGCCCATGCGTTCGGGCTTGCTCTTCATGGGGCTGATGAGCAGCATGTTGTCGTCGGGTGAGTGCATCTGCTGTGTCCAACTGGCATAACTCATCTCCAGATAGTTCTTGATTTCCTCGCCGGTGAGCAGCAGGGTGTAGAGGTGGTCTTCGAATCGATAGAGATCGAAGAGGTTGCTCACGCGGATGTCGCCTGCCTCGATGGCGGCATTGAAGAAGAGTGGGGCGGTGAAGGAGAGGTCGGCTCCGCTCACTTTCAGTTGGAGGGCTTGTATGAGGTCGATGTAGGCGGAGGAACCGAAATAGGCGTCGGTGACATCCACGCGGTTGAGGAACGTGCCAATCTTCTGAGTGGCAAAGCGTTTCACCTCGTGGAAGGGGTAGGAAAAGTGTCGCTTGAAGGAGGCGGCGTGTTGATTGTGGAGGGTGCCGATGTAGTTGAGGGCACACTGTGTCTCGTGGTGGGTGACGTTGCCGTGCTTGTCGAGATGGAAATCGACATCCACGACTGCCACGCTGTAGGCATAACATCCGGGGTTGACACAGGGCACGTTGTTGCCGTTGGGGGTGGTCACTTCTTCCATGTTGCTGGCGTGGTCGTGTCCGTAGAGGATGAGGTCGAAGCCTTCCACGCTTTCTGCCGTCTCGCGTGTGGCGTTCTCCTTGTAGTCGGGGGTGACGATGCCTTCGTCCATGCCTGAGTGCATCAGTCCAATCACGAAGTCGGGCTTTTCTTCTTCCTTCACAATTTTCATCCACTTTTGGGCACTCTCTTTGATGCCTTCAAATCGCATTCCTTTCCAGATTTCTTTGGGAATCCAGTGGGGGATGGCGGGTGTGATAAAGCCCATCACGGCGATTTTCAGCCCTTGCCGATAGAAGATTTCGTAGGGCTCGAAGTAGGGCTCGTTGGTGGTCGTGTCAATCACGTTGGCTCCGAGGATGGGGAAGTTGCACTCTTTCACATACTTGTCGAAGATGCGTCTGCCCATCTCGATGTCGTGGTTGCCAATCACAGCCACGTCGTAGCCGATGTAGTTGCAGATGTCTGCCACCCGATGGCGCGACTGCAGGCAATGGTTGTTGAAGTAGTATGCAGTCGGTTCGCCCTGCAACATGTCTCCACCATCAATCAGCAGCGTGTTGCCAGGACTTTCCTGCACGGCTTTTGCCACAAACGCATGCACCCGCTGGAGGCTGCCTTTCCCCCAGTGTCCGTGACGGAAATCGTATGGGAAATAGTTGCCGTGTACGTCCGTCGTGAAGATGATTTTCAGATGCTTGCTCTCTTCGCTCATGGCTGATAAAGTGTCACTTCTGGCACAATTGACCGACAAAGTTAAGAAAAAAATGTCAAAAAAGAGGTTTTTTGCCCCCTCTTTCTGCCAAAAGGGGCAAAATGGCATCTCTTTTGTTGTGTTTTTTAGTAAACAAAACTTCTAAGATATGGCATTTATTGATTATTACAAAGTGATGGGCATTCCGAAAGATACCCCACAGAAAGACATAAGGGCTGCTTACCGCAAGCGTTCGAAGCAGTTCCACCCAGACTTGCATCCAGACGACCCGAAGGCAAAGGCGAAGTTCCAGATGCTGAATGAGGCATACGAGGTGCTGAACGACCCCGAGAAGCGTGCCAAGTATGACCAGTATGGTGAGAACTGGCGAAATGCCGACTCTTTCCAAGGAGGTGGTGGCTTCGGAGGCGGCAATCCGTTTGAAGGGTTTGACTTTAGCTCATTCCGTTCC
>CALAVF010000225.1 GCA_937892315.1 uncultured Prevotellaceae bacterium
GGAGTTTGTATTCGTTGAACTCGACCTCCTTGAGTTTCAGAAAACAATATTTGAAATAGTTGAGGTCGAACATGACGCTGGTTCTGTCCATCTCTGCCTGCGGATAGCAAGAGGCGAATGCGGCAACCGCCGTGGGCTGCACGACGGGCAAGAACTGGAACTTGGGGAGGGCGCGGATGGCTTTGGCGATGGCGGCAATTTCTGCCTCGCTGTACTGCCCATTGCGGGCTCGCCCTTCGGCGATGAAATCATAGAGCGACTGCTCGCCCAAATCTTCTTGCAGATACACCATCTCATCTGCCGATACCGCCAAGACTTCTGGCACGGGAAGATGGGCATCCTTAAAAGTTTGAGCCCATGCGATGAAGGCGTGATTCTCTTCTCGATTCGTACCGATGACGGCAATGATAGTTGAGCGTTTTTCTTCTCCTGCAACTCGGAAATACTGCCGGTTGCTGCCTGCTGCCGACAAGGGCACAATTGCGTCAGGCTCTCTACCCGTCAAACTTTTGTATAATTGTTGTATCCTCTCCATACGTTCTACGCTTTTCGTTTCCAAATGCTCATCACCTTATTCTTCACCGCCACCACATTGAATGCACTGACCACAACCAGCAGAACCAATCCGACGAGCAATGCCGGAAGGATGGAAGGGGATTCGTAGTCGGGGAAGAAGTTCTCAAACAAACCGAGGTAGATGTTCCGAACCACCAACAAGATTGCCACCGCCAGAAGCAGCACCAAGACATTCAGTCCGATGGTCAAAGCCTGATAAGGGAACGACACCTTGGAAGGTGAATAGCCAATCAGCAACAGATTTTCGAGTTTGGTGCTATTCTTCTGAACCAGCAAAAAGACGCTAAGCATCAGAATATAGAAGGACAAGGCACTGATGACCAAGCCAATCACCATGACAATGCTGACGATGATGCGTAGCACAAAGGTGGTCTTCGAGGCATCCAACTTATTTTCGTCCGTTTCGTAATCACGCTCTTGCAGATAACTTGCGATGCGAGCATCCGTCGGGTTGTTCACTTCCATGATGAGGCGTGTCGGCTCTTTCATCGTGTTGCCATTGGCATATCGCCCGTTAGCCCACCGCATGAATGCTTCTGGCACAAGAATGGTGTTCAGACGTGAGGAGAAGCCCACGATTCTACCGTCAAAATCATCCACGCTGCCATTGCCTGCAATCTGGATTTTCAGTTTCATCGCCCCCAAAATGCCCTCGCTGAGTTTCGGAAGCCCCTTGCCCTGTGCATAGCCAAAGTTGTAGAGGTCGAGATAGTTCTTCGGCAGAATGATGGGAATATCCGTATCACCCTCCTGATAAGTCCACGCATCGCTCTTCACATCGACAAAAGCGTCGGGCACACTCTCGAAAAACATCTCTGTGGAAAAATTGGCAAAGCCATCCACGTCAAACCGTGCCCGCACATTGAAAGAACTGGGCGTGAAAGCACCGATGTTCTCCACAAAAGACTCGCTTTTCAGTTCTTCCATCTCGTCCTCGCTGAACGCATTGAGTTTGCCTGCGATGGAAGAGATGGCACCAATCTTTTTGTTGACAATCAGATAGTCTGCCTTCATGAAACTATCCTCACTGTCCAAAGCCTGATAATCATTATAAAACTGCACACCCAGCAAGATAATCGCCACCCCGACCAGGTTGGCAAAGAAGAAGCCCAAGAATTGAGGTATGCTGATGTGCTGTCGCAAAAGTTTCCAAACCAGTTTCATCTTGTCACGGTTATTAAAGATTCAACACTGCATGATAATCCAGTTCGATATGTTTGCCGATGCTGGTGGCGATAATGCCAGCCCCTTGACGTGCCGCCTCTTCGGTCATGATGCGTCCCATGATGTCGGCATTGGTGTCGTCGAGGTGGCTGATGGGTTCGTCAACAAAAAGGAAATCGAAAGGCTGACAAAGGGAACGAATCAAGGCGACTCGCTGCTGCTGACCGAAGGACATCAAGCCCATCTTTGTGTTCATCTTCTCGGTGATGCCGAGCATTTCAAACCACTCTTTGATTTTCTTTTTCTTCTGAAAACCCGTCAGTTTGTTCTTGATGTCCACATTCTCCATCGCCGTGAGTTCGGGGAACATACGAAGTTCCTGCCACAGCAGAGCGATGTGCTTCTTACGGACGGTCGTCCATTGCTTGACGGTGTAGCGGCTCACGTCTTCACCATCGAAGAGTATCTGTCCTTGATAATCGTGACGATAGCCATCAATGAAACTGCACAGCGAAGACTTTCCTGTGCCTGAGTTGGCTTCAACAAGGTAGATTTTTCCCTTCTCAAACGTCACGTCCCGGTTCCACACATCACTCACAACATCGTTGCGATTGACGAATACATCTGGAAGCGTATGAATCAGTTGTATCTTGTTCATTCAAGTGATTATTTCAATTGTTTCCCTGTTTCTCTTTCACCTCAATCACCACATCCACTTCGTTGGCTGCAGAAGACTTTACAATGATTGACTCGATGTCACCCAATGCCTTGCCCAGCATGGCTGCACGTCCCTTCAACTTCTTTTCCCATCCCATCTTAGCCATATCCAAATAGAGGAAAAGCCAATTGTTTTTCATCTCTGCCTCGTATGCTTTCAGTTTTGTATTGGGGGTGTTCTCAAGACGAGAAAGTGTTCCATCAGCAGCATAATAGAGGTCGTTGCCGTCAACACCCCACTGCCATACTTTGCCTTCGGCATGAAGCACATAGTGATGATTGCCATCGTCCTGCATCGACATGCCATATTCTTTCATGCTCGCTTCCCAATAGTCTACGTCTTGCAAGAAGTCGGTGTTCTTCAGTTGAGCGTATGCCACAAAATCATCTGTGTTTCCGTCAAACACGTGCTGTGACAATCCTACTGTTACATCACCATCTACCGCCTTCAGCATTTGCTCAACATCAATGGCTCTTTCCAATAGGAACAACACTTCTTTTGCCTTTTTATCTCCTTTGAGTTTCTGGAGCAACCATTCGCCTTTCACACCCAAACCCAACCAGATTGGCAGGTCTTCCGATGCCTTGTCAATATAGCGTCCCTGAATCTTGTGCAGGTTCTTGTTAGTCTCTTCCAACAACTGCTGTACCTTTTCGGTATTGCCCCAGGCTGCACAATGAAAGGTCTCTTTTCCATCGTTCAGGTTCATCGTGGCAAGCATATCAATATCACTTTCTCTCACCGAGTTTGGCAGCATTAGCAGATGGCGAACGTATGTATATACAGGCAATGGCAAAGCCAACAACTTAGAATAGCAAACCACTTCTGTTGTCTCATGCTCCAACTTGCCGTATGCATCCGTAGAGACAAAACTCTCGTCCTCTTTCTGATTCATCAGTTGCTGAGCCATCTGCCCTACACGCGAACTGCCGCCCTCGGACGAGAGCAAGAGGAAGGTCTTCCCGTCGTATGCATAATGAAAGTCGCCCATCAGTGTGCCACACATCAAATCGTGCCTCTCCACAGGCTTCGATGCCAACCCCTGCTTTTGTAAGAGCATGAGAAAGTCCTTTACATCGCCATCGTCATTCACCTTCATGGTCAATCCCATGGAGCCATCGGGCATCTTGAAGAAGAAAACAGGCATGGTGAAGTCAAAACCCATCTTCATCGGGTCGTCGATGTATTCTTTTGCCTGCTTCATATCCTTGCTTGACACCAAGAGTTTCAGGTAAGTGTCAAGGTTTTTCATCACATCCGAATGTGCGAGGTCCCACTTTTCCGCCACAGTTCTCACATCCACCTTTGCGACCAATGTGGCATTGGCTGGTATCGTGTTTTGATAGTCGGTCTTGCTGCATGAACAAACAGCCATGAGCAACCCGAAGACAAACAATAAATGGTAAATCGTTTTCATGTTGTTATTGATTTGCAAGATTCATTAAATGGACAGCCACCAATGCTGCCGTTTCCGTTCGCAATCGGCTTTTTCCGAGCGTCACACTCTGGAAACCCAGAGAAAGAGCCAACTTCACTTCGTCGATGGAGAAATCGCCTTCGGGACCCACCAGAACCAGAGCGTCTTCGCCCGCCTTGAGCACGTCCTTTAGAGGTTTCTTCTCGCCCAACTCGTCCTCTTCGTAACAATGGCAGATGAACTTCTGTCCCGGCTGCTCCTGCACTTTCTGCAAGAAAGCCTTGAAATCCGTCATTTCGTTCAGTACGGGTTTCCATGCCTTGTGGCTCTGTTTCATGGCAGAGATGAGGATTTTGTCGATGCGTTCGGTCTTCACCACCGTTCTTTCCGACCATCGGCAATGAAGGAAAGTCAGTTCGTCAAAACCTATTTCCGTCGCCTTTTCCGCCAGCCATTCCATCCTGTCCATGTTCTTTGTGGGAGCCACAGCCAGATGCAGATGAGGCATCCATTGCCGTTCCTGCGGCAAGGTGTCCTCGATGCGGTAGAGGCAACGCTTCTTGGTCGCTTCGGCAACAGTCGCACGATAGAACGTGCCTTGTCCGTCCATCAGCATCAGTTCGTCGCCCATGCTCATACGAAGCACACGAACAGCGTGTTGAGCCTCCTCTTCAGGAAGTTCACACACGCTGGCAGCATTGGGAACATAGAAAAAACGTACCTCTTTCACAACTTCAAGTCTTCAATTGCCTTACGGCGAGTTAAAAGTTCTTCGATTTTTCCATTCTTGCGTATGCAGGCAGGTCGATGGAGGCAAAGTCCTTGTCGAGATACTTGAAATAGCCCGTAATGCCTATCATTGCCGCATTGTCGGTCGTATAAGAGAACTTGGGAATAAAGATTTTCCAGCCGTAACGCTTGGCATGGTCACGAAAAGCGTTGCGAAGCCCGTTGTTGGCACTCACACCACCAGCCACAGCCACCTGCTTGATGCTGGTGTCCTTCACCGCCTTACGCAGTTTCTTCATCAAGATGTCAACAATGGTCTTCTCCAACGAAGCCGCTAAATCTTCCTTGTGGTGCTCAATGAAGTCAGGGTCTTCTTTCAGCCAATCACGCAAGTGGTAGAGGAAAGAAGTCTTCAGGCCGGAGAAACTGTAGTCGTAGCCCGCGATGTCAGGCTTGGAGAACTCGTAGGCGTTGGGATTGCCTTGCCGAGCCAGTTTGTCGATAATGGGACCACCCGGATAGCCTAAGCCCATCACCTTCGAGCACTTGTCAATCGCCTCTCCTGCCGCATCGTCGATGGTTTGTCCCAGAATCTCCATGTCCTTATACGAGTTGACCTTCACAATCTGACTATTGCCGCCGCTGACGAGGAGGCAAAGATAGGGGAACGTCGGCTGGCCGTGGTCGTCCTCGCTCTCACGGATGAAGTGTGCCAGCACGTGTCCCTGCAAGTGGTTCACGTCAATCATGGGGATGCCCAACGCCCGTGCGAAACCTTTGGCAAAACTCACGCCCACCAACAGGCTACCCATCAAGCCGGGACCTCGAGTGAAAGCCACGGCATTCAGGTCTTCCTTGGTGATGCCAGCCCGCTTGATGGCAGCATCCACCACCGGCACAATGTTTTGCTGATGTGCCCGAGACGCCAACTCCGGCACCACCCCACCATATTCCTCATGCACAGCCTGCGAGGCGGTCACATTGCTCAACAGAATGCCATCCTTCAGCACAGCCGCACTCGTATCGTCGCATGAACTTTCTATTGCAAGTATATACATATATCTCAATAGGTCAAAATTTCCAGTCCTTCTTCCGTCATCAGATAAGTGTGTTCCCACTGGGCGGAGTCGCTATAATCTTCGGTCACGACCGTCCAGTCGTCATCGCTGTCCACAAACACCTTCCAGTCGCCCTCGTTAATCATGGGCTCAATCGTAAACACCATGCCCGGCACCAGCAACATGCCCGTACCCCTCTTGCCATAGTGCTCCATGTCGGGTTCTTCGTGGAAAGCATTGCCCACGCCGTGGCCACACAGGTCGCGAACAACGGTGTAGCCATTCTTGTGGGCATACTTGGTGATGGCAGCCGCAGAGTCGCCCACAAACGTATAGGGCTTGCAAGCCTCCGCACCGATTTCCATACACTCCTTCGCCACTTTCACCAAGCGTTCACGTTCCGGTGTCGTCCTGCCGATGATGAACATGCGACTGGCATCGGCAAAGTAACCATCGAGGATGGTGGTGCAATCCACATTGATGATGTCGCCTTCCTCCAACACTTCTTCGTCGGAGGGGATGCCATGACACACCACCTCGTTGATGCTCGTGCAGCAACTCTTCGGAAAACCTTCGTAATTGAGCGGAGCAGGAATGCCCCCGTTCTTCGTGGTGAAATCATACACCAGTTGGTCAATCTCCAGCGTGCTCATGCCTTCGCGAATCTTCTCTGCCACCAGGTCAAGCACCGCCGTGTTCAGCACACCCGCCTTCCGGATGCCCTCAATCTGCTCTGGAGTCTTTATCAAATCACGTGTGGGGACGAGATGGCCTTTGTTCTGGAACGAGAGAATCTTTCTGTCCATCTCCGTCAGTGGTTGACCGCCCTTCACGTGCCAATTTCTTGGATACTTCTTCATCAGTCCCATAGTTATCAATTGTCTTAATCTTGTGCAAAGTTACGACCTTTTTTCCACACATGACACCTATTTGAGCACATTATTAAATTATTTTCGTATTTCATTTGCCCAAATCACTTTCTTTTACGAATTTTGTACCTCGAAAACTAAAACCACTTGATCCATGAGAATATTGAAAATGGCAGCATTGTCGCTGCTGACAACCTTGGCGATGACTTCTTGCAAGAATGAGCCAAAGCCTCCTGTTGAGGAACGAATTGTTGAAGATGTTGACCCTGCCACGGGCATCATCTCGCTGCGAGACTACACCCTTTCTGACACCATCACCGTCGGCGGGAAACTTTATCATTATACTTACACATTGGAGCATGTCGATTCCATGCCCGTCGTCATCAACCCACAAGGGCTGGAGTATCATGAAAGCCGTGTAAGAATTGCCATCAAAAATGCCGACAAGGAAATCTTCAACAAGACTTTCTACAAGAAAAACTTCCACGACCAAGTGCCTGCCGAGTTCTTGAAGACCTCCACGATGGTAGGTGTCAACTACAATTTCACCAAACGAGACGAAGACCGTTCCGCTTTCTTTTTCATCGTAACGGTAGGAGACCCCGACGAGACATCAGACATGGTTTACCCATTGGAACTGAAGGTAGCCACCGACGGCAGTTACTCGCTGAAAAAAGCAGAAAACCTCGAAACTGAGCCGCTGAGCCCAGGGCTGAACATCGACCCAAGCGAAGACGCAGTGTGAGAACACGCGGAACGACATCCTTGAGAACACGCGGAACGACATTCTGACAGATTGAGCATGGTGGCATCCTCCCTGCGAGGATGCCACCAAAAGACTTCCCTCGAAGCCTCAAAAGTGGTCTGAGTCACACCGCCTCGGTGGTCTGAGTCACACCACTTCGGCGGTCTGACTCAGACCACTTTTGACGTATCGAGGGAACCTTTTTTGCCCTCTCTCCGTTCTCCTTCCTACAGCCCCCCGTTCAGCATCGTGTTACAATAAATAGCAAGAATGTCTATCTGCCGAGAATTATATCGGTAAATGATTCGATACTTAGGGTGGACAGTAAAAGAATAATATGTGTATCGGGAAGTAGATAAATTCTGTTCAACCCTTCCCATTGAAGGGTATGCCGCCAATGTATTGATGGTTGAATAGATACCACGCACAAATTTGCTCGCCGCTGTGTATCCCACATTGTCGAGATACCAATCGGCGACACTATTCATACGCTGCAATGCACGTTTATGTATGACAATCTTCAACATCCCCATTTGGAGAAAAATGCACGTACTTCTTTTTCGGATGCATTTCCACTTTCTTCAGACAGGCGGATTTCCTCTTTCAATTCATCCTCAGTGAATACACATGGCATTTCCGAAGACTCCCATCTCGGATAGGCTACCGCAGGTTCACCTACAACCATCGTAGCCTCGTCGTCATATTCCATATCATAGTTCTTCATATCATTACACTTTAAAATATTCACCTGCAAAGTAACAAATTATATTTGAAAAGGCAAAACATTTAAGACAAAAAAAGTGGTGGCGGCAAGGATGCCGTCACCACTTTTCATTTTATGTCAATTTTGTGTGATTACTTCACCAGAATCTTAGCACTTGCACCGTCAGCATACTTCACGATGTTGATACCCTTCTGAGGAGCGGCGAGTTTAGCACCGTCAACTGAATAGTAACCAACAATCTTCTGGATGCCTGCTGGCTTCACGCTCTGGATTGCATCTTCGATAGGCTCTGGCTCTTCTGTTGGATCATACTCGTCGGCAGGAAGGTTGTCGTAAGTGTAAACATCCATGTAGAACACGTGGATACCGTTTCTTGCCAAAGAGAAGGAGAGAAGTTCGCCTGTTGCAGCCTCATAGATAGTAGGCCAACGAGAGTTTGTGTAGTTAGAACCACCCTGACCCTGATATACCAAGAGGTACTCACCTGCTGCTACACTTTCACGTGGGAAGGTGAAGGTTGGCTGTGCCATGAAGTATGCACCCAGGTCGCCATTGATGTAGATGAAGAGACAAGAGTTGTTGTTTGTGTTAGGAGGACAACTGATAGTGAAACCATCATAGACATGTGCGAAATCTTCCACGTAGCCATAACCATTGTCGTTGAGGTCGTGAATAGTTGCAGGGTCAACAATTGTGTCAGAAGCCACATTGAGTGTAGCACGAGAGCGGCTGCTATCCCACCACCAGCAAGAAGCGGCGTAGTTAGCAGTTGCACCAGAAAGGTCTGTACCGTCGGCTGCAACACCTTCTTCATATTCAGCGGCTGTGTAAACAAGAGAGTCGCCATTCTCAGCGATGATGTAGCAAGACTCAACTACTTCACCCTTGATGATAGCCTGCTGCTCTGCTGTCAGGTTCACGAAATCCCAGTCGTGGATAGCGTTACCCTCACCGTCTTCTGTAACAGCGGCCTTACGGTGGATGTCAACACCTGGAACATCTGCCGCGTATGTGCCAACGCCGTCAGCATAACCTTCAACCTTCACGGTCACGGTCACCTCTTCCTTCACAGCAATCACGTCGTCGATAACAGCCTCGCCATAAAGAGCACCGCCGTCACCTTCGTATGTGATAGAGAACTCTTCGTCACAAATGGTGTTGTTCGTCCACTTGATAGCATAAAGACGGTCTAAGCCGCTGAAGCCCTGAAGTTCGAGTGTAGGAGCATTCAATGTGATTTCGCCAATCGCAACGCTGACAGACACCACATCAGAAACAGCACCCGTCTCCGAAACAGAAGCAGCCTTTACGACCACGATACCGTCGCCATCTTCGTCTTCAGAAGCATATACATCGATGTAACCATCTTCTGGGTTATACATAATGTCACCGTAGTCACCTACTTCAGCAACGAGGTCGGTGTCAAGCACACGCTTGTAAACGGCAGTAGAGTCAACCACAACCTGATTGCCTTCCTCGTCCTCTTCGTAGATGTAGTCATAGTGGTCAATCTCCTCAGAATCCTTCAAGAAGATTGGGTCATCACCATTCAAAGAATAATAAGTAGAAACGCTCATGCCAAGTGTTGATTCACCAGCCTTGAACTCAAGACGACGAGAGTCACCATTCACGCCTACAATCTTCAGAGAAGGAGTGGTCACAGCCTCATCTGCTGCGGCATCAATCCAAATCTGATAACCGTAAACCCATGCAGCACGCTCCGTTGGAACAGAAACCCAACCATCGTTCAGAACACGAAGATAGAGATACTTGTCAACCACCTCGGCAGAGTCTGTACCTTCCTCAATCTCGCCAGCAGCAAGAGCGGCGGCATACTGAGCATCGTGAATCTCTGGAGAGATGTCTTCTACCTGAAGAGGATCGAAGAGTTCCCAAACCCAACCTGTGTTGCCACTATAGCGTGAACCGTTAGGAATCACAAAGCCATTGTAATTAGCATCCGTACCACCAGTGTTATAACCACCGTTTGCACCTTGCATCACAATCACCTGACCAGTCTTCATCTCGCTGAGAAGCAAGCCACGAGGACCAGAACCACTTGTCTGAATACCACGGCCAGCGGTATAATTAGGTGTTGCAACGGCACACCAAAGATTCTCCAAACCTTCAACCGAGCAACGATAAGGAGTGTAACCGTTGAATTTGATTTCTTCGGTTGTGATACTAGTATCAAAAGTAAGAGCCTCTACACCCATCTCTGTGCCATTGATTGTCAAAGCCTCAAAGTTGACATCCTTGTAGAGACGATAATTGAACGCTTCGCTCTGGAGCACAGGGTTCTCAGAAGGCAAAGTGTAATACTGCGCACTTGCCGTGAGAGACATCATACTCATTACAGCAAAAGCCACGAGAGAGTAAAGTTTTCTCATAAGAAAAATTGATTAAGTTAGTTAATAAATATAATTGTTAGAATTTGTTTTGCCTCAATAAACGCACACGATGAGATCGGAAGAGCGTCGTGTAGGGA
>CALAVF010000226.1 GCA_937892315.1 uncultured Prevotellaceae bacterium
ACTGCTGCGGCATGAGGCTGTCACACTCGACAAGCAGGGCATACGACGAATCGGGGTGCTCTTCCATCAGGGACTCCGCACGGTCGAGCACCTCCAACACGCCCTTGTCGTCAGCACAGGCGGACAACAGGAGCAACAACACAACGGACACATACAGCAACTTCTTCATCTGAAAACACGAGGGGGCTTACTTCTTGTTCTTGTTTCTCAACCTCTCTTCGTTTCTGTTCTTGGTGCTCTTTGCCTTGTCGGGCTTCTGCTTGGTGATTTTCTCGGGCTTCTGCTTGGCTCGTGGACGAGCGGTGGGGTTCCAGTTTTGGGTGACCTCCCACTGTGCCTTGAGGGTGAGGGCATCGGGATAGTAATAGACGTCTTCGGGCTGGAGATGGGTGTCGTAGTCGCCGGTGTCCCATTCGCCATTGCCGTTGAGGTCGTTGAAGAGACGCATGTAGTAGGTGCCTGGGTTGATGAAGTAGAAGTCGGCTTTGCCGTCTTTTGCCTTGACACTCTTGACGATTTTGTCGCTGCCATCCAGCAGTTGCACGATGGCAGAGGGGTCGGCTCCTTGCAAGACGACGAAAAGGGTGGAGTAAGTGTCGAGGGACTTGACCTTGATGGTACGCTTCTGTGCCTCGTTGCGTTTGCCATAGATGTTGACAAAGGCTGCGGTGTCGATGTCGAGTTGGTAGGTGGAATCTGCCTCCCACTCGGCATAGAGGCGGTAGGTGAGGATTTTGCCTGGCACCTGCCGGAAGAGGAACTTGGCTGGCTCGAAAAGGGAGTCAACCTTGAGGCTGAAGTGTATCTTGGAGAGGTCGAAGGAGTCGAGGGGCTCGCTGAACTCGAAGTCGATGTTCTTGTCGGGGTCTAACGCCTGGGAGTTGCTCATCTTGAACTCCAAGAACTCTTCGGGCATCGGGGGTATCTCGATGTCCTCGTCTTCGTCTTTCTTTTTCTTCTTCTTTTTGTCACTCTTGTCGGTGGATACCTTTGCAGGCTCTGCTGCCGTTGAGGTTGGCGGAGCGACGGTGTTTTCGGGCTCTACCTCGATGTTTGCAGGCGGAGCGACAGAATCCTGAGGCTCTGCTTCGGCGGCCGTCGGTTCAGGTGCGGCTTCGGCTGGCTCGACAGGTTCGGGCTTTTCTTCTTCCGTCTCTTTTTCTGCTTTCTTCTCGGCTCGCTTGGCGGCACGTCTCTCGTCTTTCACTTTCTGCCTGTACTCTTTCGCCCACTCTTCGAACTTGTCTTTCTGCTGCTTGGCAAGTTTCTCTTTGGTGAGTTTGGATTCGAGGTTGAGGGTGTCGAACGTGAGGGCGAGGTTGCCTGTGGTGTCGGTGGCAAAGAAGTCTATGCGGATGTCGAGGGTGTCGAGGTTGTAGATGAGGGAGTCCTTAATCCAGTAGTTGATGGTGTCCTTCTTGGGCGAGGCATCGATGATGAAAGCATCGGTGGCATCGAAATTGAGCCCAGTGAGCAAGGGAAGGGTGTCGCTGGGCGAGGTGAAATAGAGGGTGAACTGCTGGAGGATGGGACGTTCGCTTTTGAGCAAGTAGCGGTCTTGGATGGCTGACTCGAAAGCGAGCAGGACGATGTCGTCAGGGAAATAGTGGGTGTAGGGTGTCATTACGATGGAGTCGTAATGGATGCTGTCGTGCCAAACGGTGTCGGGACGAAGGTCTGGCTTGCAGGAGGTTTCAAGGATGCGGTCGGAGAAGGCAATCTTCTCGGCACGCTGATCATAGACGAAGTTTTGGTTCTGGTCGTTGAGGGCGAAGGCATGGTATTTGCCGGGCGAGAGGCCCTTGATGACGAAGTGGCCGCTGCCGTCGGTGCGTGAGATTCGCTCGAAAGGAACGGTGCGGAAGGTGGAGTCGGGGAGTGTGGTGATGCTGTCGCCTTCCTCGTTCCCGCCGATTTTGTACAATCCGACAAGCATACCCTTGATGGGTTCGAGGTTGCTGGCATCAAGCACATTGCCTGACACTTGGAAGGTGTCGAGCCGTTCGCCTGTGGAGAAGGTGAAGGCATAGTCGCCGTAGGGGTTGCCTTCGTTGTTATCGACGATGGCATCGGCAAAGTCGATGGTGTAGGTCATGTTGGGCTTGAGGGAGTCAAGCAGGGTGATGTTGACCTTCTTGCCCACCGCCTCTATCTCGGGCTGCTCTATCTGCGGCGGCGAGATGACGACTTTTTCCATGGCGTTTTCTATCTTCACCATTTCGTCGAACTCAATCACGATTTTCTTCACGCTCTTGGCGTTGGTCATGCCGAACTTGGGCGACGTGCGTACCACTTTCGGAGGGGTCTCGTCGTAGGAACCTCCGTCGGGTGTTCCCATGTTGGCACACGCAATGAGCAGCATGAGGATGGCTGCTAAGAGGGTGTAGTGGAAAAATCGTGATGAGAAGCGATTCATTTGTTCATGGAGATGAGTTCCTCGATGTATTGGCGTGAGTTGCTGAGGCGTGGAATCTTGTGCTGTCCACCCAGTTTGCCCTTGCTCTTGAGCCATTCGTCGAAAAGACCAGGTTTGGCAACGATGATTTCGAGTGGCTGAAGGGTGATGTCCTTATGACGTTTTGCCTCGTAGTCGGAGTTGATGGCTTGGAGAGAACGGTCGAGAATGGCGGCAAACTCTTCAATAGACCCTGGTGTCTTGGCAAAGTCGATGACCCACTGGTGGCGGCACTTGGCGTTGCTGTCCATGAAGATAGGGGCAGCGGTGTAGTCCTTCACCTGTGCTCCTGTGGCGACACATGCTTGAAGAAGTCCCTTCTCGGCGTTGTCAACGATGAGTTCTTCGCCAAAGGCATTGATGAAGTGCTTGGTGCGGCCCGTGATGGAGAACTTGTAGGGGTCTTTCTGCGAGAACTTGACGGTGTCGCCGATGAGGTAACGCCAAAGTCCGCAACTGGTGCTGATAATCATGGCGTAGTTGACACCGGGCTCGATGTCCCAAAGAGGCACAATCTTGCTTTCGTCCAGTGGATAGCCGTTGTCGCCCAGATTATCCATCGGACAGAACTCGTAGAAGATGCCGTAGTCAATCATCAGAAGCATGTTCGGGTCGTGGAGGTCGTTCTGCAAGCCAAAGAAACCTTCGCTGGCGTTGTAGGTCTCCAGATAGTGCATGTTGGGCAACTTGATGATGTTCTTGTACTGCTCTCGATAGGGGGTGAACGCTACGCCGCCGTGGAAGAACACTTCGAGGTTGGGCCACACTTGGTCGAGGCTGTCCACGCCTTTCAGTTCCATCACGCGGTTGAGCACACTGAGCATCCATGAGGGTACACCGCTCAGGTTGGTGATGTTCATGTCCATTGCGGCACGGGCAATCTTGTCACGCTTCTCTTCGAAATCGCTCAACAGGGCAATTCTCTTCTTCGGAACACGGATGATTTTGGCTGCCGTCGGGATGTTCTCGATGAGGATGGCACTGAGGTCACCCACTAAACTGTTAGGGGTATTGAGATTGGGGGAATGGCTGCCTCCAAGGATGAGGCTCTTGCCTGAGAAAAACTTGCTGTTGGGGTTGATGTGCAGATAACTGACGATACAATCGGTGCCGCCTCGGTAGTGAATATTCTTCAACCCTTCTCCACTGACGGGAATGAACTTGCTCTTGTCGTTGGTGGTGCCAGAAGATTTGGCGTACCAACGCACCACTCCAGGCCAAAGCACATTTTCTTTGCCTTCTCGCATTTTGTGGATGTAGCCTTTCAACTCTTCATACGTGTTAACGGGCACATTCTGATAAAATTGCTCATAGGAGGCAATCTGGTCATAATGATGCTGTTCGCCCCATTCGGTTTTGGCTCCTTGGCGAACGAGGTGGCGTAAAATTTTCAACTGCAAGTCTTTGGCACGGGTTGTGTACTTGTCAAGTTGTTTCTGACGTTTTGAGAAATATATCTTGTTTAGGAACCCTGTAGTATTCATCATTTTGTAATTTACGATGCAAAGTTACACATAAATTATCAAATAGAGCGAAACTTGTGGCATGAATCGTGTCTTGAACTTTGGATTTTAAGTTTCTTCTATCCTATTCTTGCTTGGCTTGATTCTTTTTCCGCTGAGCGGCATTCCTGATGCCGTTCAGCAGTTCTTTCTCTCGCTTGATGCGTTTCAGTGCTTGTTTAGCAGCGTTCTGGTCACTTTCTTTCTTGCTGTAACCATCTCCGGTGCCACACGAAATGCCTTCTATCAAAACACAGGAATGAAACATGGGGGTATTGTGATTTCGACGGTCTCGCGTTTCTTTCTGCTGGAATGCAAATTGGTACTGGTGCTTCTGACACCATTCGATGAGTGCGCTCTTGAAGTTTCCTTCTTGCTTGGCAATGTTGTCGATGTTGATGTAGTGCTTAAATACTTTCTCTTCCAAAAAGCGATAGCAATAATTATAGCCTCGGTCGAGATAGATGGCACCGAAGAATGCTTCGAAAGCGTTTCCGTTCATGAAACTGTTATGACCTGTCGTCACAGCCCCTGTGTGCTGGATGAGTTTGTCAAGTCCGAGGTCAACCGCCAACCTGTTGAGCGAATTGCGACACACGATTTTGCTACGAAGGTTGGTCAGGAAACCTTCTTGCTTGGTGCCGTAGTGCTTGTAGAGAATGTCGGCAACGATGGCTCCCAACACGGCATCTCCAAGGAACTCCAACCGCTCGTTGTTGACATGATTGGGCAAGGTTCCATGGGATGGCTTTCTCTTTGCTAGTTCTGCCTTGCTGGATTTGCTCCGTCCTTGACGTTCCTCTTTCTCTTTTTCCCGCTCGTAGTAAGCAACAGATTTGTGCATCAGTGCCAATCTGTAAAGCCTGATGTTGTGTGGGTAGAATCCTAAGATGGACTTGAGTCGTAAAAAAGGCTTCTTTTCAGTGACGAAAAGAAGCCTAATTCTATCAAATAAATCTGGAATCACCATATAAACTTTTGGAAAGTTCCTGAAGGTCTTGTCCCTTCAAAACATGTTTCTTAGGGACTTTACTCCAGTATTACTGGTATTTCTTAAAGACGACACTTGCATTGTGACCACCGAAGCCGAAGGTATTGCTGAGAGCGGCACGTACAGGACGCTCTTGAGCCTTGTTGAAGGTGAAGTTGAGACTGTAGTCAATCTCTGGGTCTTCATCTCCTTCAGCGTGGTTAATTGTTGGAGGTACAATGTCGTTCTTGACAGCGAGTACGCTAATCATCGCTTCAACAGCGCCGGCAGCACCAAGAAGGTGGCCTGTCATTGATTTTGTTGAACTGATGTTGAGCCTATAAGCCGCGTCTCCGAACACTTCCTTGATGGCTTTTGCCTCAGAGATGTCACCTACGTGGGTGGATGTGCCATGAACATTGATATAGTCAATGTCCTCAGGCTTCAATCCTGCATCTTTGAGGGCACGTTCCATCACAAGTTTAGCACCGAGACCCTCGGGGTGAGTGGCTGTGATGTGATAAGCGTCGGCAGACATGCCTGCACCTACCATCTCAGCATAAATCTTAGCACCACGAGCCTTGGCGTGCTCAAGTTCTTCAAGAATCAGAATGCCTGCACCTTCACCCATCACGAAACCGTCGCGGCTCGCACTGAATGGGCGACTTGCCTTCTCTGGCTCCTCGTTGCGAGTAGAGAGTGCCTTCATTGCGTTGAAGCCACCCACGCCTGATGCCCAGATTGCTGCTTCTGCACCACCTGCAACAATGGCGTTTGCCTTACCCAAACGGATGAGGTTGAATGCGTCAGCAAGAGCACTTGAAGATGAAGCACATGCCGAAGTTGTTGTGTAGTTAGGTCCGCGGAACCCATACTGGATGGAGATATGACCTGAAGCGATGTCCGCAATCATCTTTGGAATGAAGAACGGATTGAACTTAGGACCGAGTTGAGGGCCGTTGATGGCATAGTTGCCAGCCTCTTCCTCAAAAGTCTTGATACCTCCGATACCTACACCGAGCACCACTCCAATTTCGTTCTTGTCCACTGTT
>CALAVF010000227.1 GCA_937892315.1 uncultured Prevotellaceae bacterium
ATTCGCCCTTCTTGCGTGCGGATGAGGGCATATCGACGGCGGCCATCATCTTGAAGCGTGGGTCAACGCCGGTGCGGTCTTGTGCCTCGATTTTGGCGTTGCCCTCCATGTTGGACTGTCCGAAGCAGAGGTAGATGTGGAAGTTGGGGTCGAAGCCGTCGGGTTGGTCGATGCTGCCGCCGTCGGTCTTCTTGGTGACGGACTGGGCAGACTTCTCGAAGAGGGCGATGTAGGTGGTGAACTTAGTGATGGCTTTGTTCATGTCTGCCTCGGTGGTCACTTTGTCGGGTGAGTAGGTGTCGAGGGCGTTCTTGAGGGTGGTATAGACAGCCTTGGAGGTCATTTCGGGGGTGTCTTTCCACTCGGCGATGAGGTCGGTGCCTTTCTTGTAGAGTTCGTTGTACTGCTCCTCGACGGTCTGCAGGCTGAATCGCTTGCAGAAGTTCCAGATTTCCTTGGCGTTACCGTCCATGGACCAGTGGCCACCGTTGCGATAGGAGAAGAGTTCGACGATGGAGCCGTTCTTGTCGCTGCTCCACACCTCTTTGTCGCCTGTGTACCACGAGCCTGGGTTGTAGTTCTCCAGTTTGATGTAGGTGGTGAAGTCGTTCATCTTCGCCATGTTCTCCACATATTCGTGAATCTTGTACTGGGTGTAGTTGAACACGTCGTCGTCGTAGGCATGGCAGTGGATGAGGTTGACGGGCTTCTTGCAGGCTTTCCAAGGCTCTTCGCTGAACTGCACGCCGCTGGTGGGGGCGAAGGCGGCAATCTTGTCCTGCACGTTTGCCATGCAGTGGTACATGAGCATGGAACCCATCGAGAAGCCTGACCAATAGACGCGGTTGGTGTTGATGGAGTAGCGAGATGCCATCTCGTCAATGGTCTGGAGGACGAAGTTCTGGTCTTTGGTGCCGCCGATGTCCCATGTGTTGCCGTCGCTGCGGAGGTAGGCAACGACGAACTTGGCGGTGTCGATGAGGTTGTAGAACTTGTCAGCATCGTACTGATACTCTGGGTTTTGGTTCATGCCGTGGGTGACAATCATCAGGGGCATGTTGGACGATTTGGCGTTCGGGGTGAACACCACCATGTTGCGTGACTGTCCGTTGACATTGATGTCGATGCTCTCCTTCTTGTAGGCTTGAGCCGCAAGGAGTGACAGACAAAGGGTCAGAAAAAGATAAAAGCGTTTCATTTGGTGAATATTTTTTTGCCGTTATGGATATAGAGACCTCTGGTCGGGTGGGTCACCTGTCTGCCGGTGAGGTCGTAGGTTTCTGAGTTTTTAAGTTTTTGAGTTTCTGAGTTGTTGAGTTCTTGAGTTCTTGAGTTTGAGCCTTCAAGTGCGATGGCGTTGATGGCTGTGGCTGGTGTTTCGCCGTCCACAGAGAGGAATGCCTCCTTGATGTAGAGGGTTTGGTCGGCATCTGACGAGTTGAAGCCTGCGATGCGGATGTGGCTGGGGTCAACGGGTGTGCCCGATGCTGTCTGCATGTTGTGGAGGTCAATCTTGATTTCTTTGCTGATGCTCAAGTCGTACAGATAAGGCTCTGCCCAGTAGTTGCCTGTGTCGGAAACGCGGAAGAAGGTGTTGCGTGCCGCATTGCGTACCAGGCGGATGATGAGATAGTTATAGTCGGAGAGGTCGATGCCC
>CALAVF010000228.1 GCA_937892315.1 uncultured Prevotellaceae bacterium
ATATAAAATTCGCGAAATCAGGCAAAGTGACAAAAAAAATCTGACCTAACATCAATCGTTGGTCAGATTTTTAGTTTTATGTCTTTATTTTTATTCGTTTCCATCAGGTTTTGATGCTTGGATTGTGCCCTCTGCAGCCTGTTCTGCCATCATTTGTGGGTCTGGTTGTGGAGGCGGTTGATTGTCTTCGAGCGGGAACTGCCCTTTTGACTGGTGGATGATGTAATCGGTCATCTGTTCGTTACTACTGAAATTATAGCCAGATAACTTACGTGTTTCACCGTCTATCTCCATGTATCGCTCTGAGTAGATGCGGTGGGCACGTGTGTCCCAGTAGAGTAGGGATGTCTTGAATGTTTCACCCTTTAGATTTTTGACCAGAACTCTGCCGCGTAGTTCCCATAGTTCTTTCTTGTCATAGAAATAAGCCGTGTCGCAAGAGATGTAAGCATCTACTTGATAGGACTCATTGAAGCGTTCGATGAAAAGCCCTTTCTCGAAAGACCAATAGGTAGGGTCGGTCTTGTCGTACATGTACCAGTCTTCGGAAATCATCTTGTAGCGGATGATGCCCGAGTCGCTGATGAGCGTACTGACACCTACGGATTTGAGCCAGGGTAAAGAATCACGCACACCAATGTCTGGACCTTTCTCCTTGTCGTTGTCATCGCATGATTGGAGTGACAACAAAGCAGCAGTCGAGAGGACTGCTGCAATGATGAAGGTATGTGTGATACTTATTTTCACTTGCTCAAAGTCAACTGTCAATTGTTTACGGTCAATTAACGGAGGCGGAGAGTTGTCGTTTCGCCTGCTACGCTAACACGTTCACCTGCCTTGATGCCTGCAAAGAATGCCTCAGACTTCGGATAGAAGTGTGCTGCATAACCAGCGGCTGCCCTGTTTGCCTTGGCTGCAGAAGATGGATCAACAGCGGCTGCTTTGTGGCAATAGTCGGTGGCAAGGCAATAGTAGTAACTTTTCTGAAGGTGGTCACCTGATGCCGAACGAGCGATGCAACTTGCCTGCAATAGATAAGCACCACCGTTAGATGGGTTATACTGGAGGGACTTGCGGCAGTACTGACGGCACTGTGCAAGATTGCCCTTCTTGTACATCAGAGCGGCTACGATGTAAGAATATTTTGCCTTCTTTGCGTTGTCAGACTCAAGACCGATAGCCTCGTCAAAGTACTGGATAGCACCATTGATGTCACCATCTTTGAGAAGTTTGGATGCCTTACCGATGGCAGCCTGTGGAGTTTTGTTGATTTGATATGCGTAGTCTGCGGCTACATAGTAGATGTTAGACTTGTCGCACTCGAAGTTGTTGAGGATAGAAAGCACGGAATTGAGGTAGGCAAGGTTTGTCTTATTTGCCTCAACTTGAGCACCATAGATTCTTTCAAGTGCATCGCAGTCTGCTGCACCAGAAGAAACGAAAAGGTCGTTCGCCTTGTACTGTACAGGTTGGTAGTTATCTACAATTTTCTGTGCTTCTGGCGCCAGTACAATCTGGTCAACCCACTTTGTGGAATCTTCAGAATCCGGGTCTGCAGGAATCGTCTCAGATGGATACTCCTTTGCTTGGTCAAGCAGACGGTCGCAGATGTCGTTCGTCTCCATGTAGTCGGTGATAAACTCCTGGCGGATGTCAATGTTGTCCTTGTTTGCCATGAATCGGCGGTTAGAACAATCGATGAAGGCGTAAAGAACGAATCCTTCAGTATTTGGTCCCATGTCACCAATGCCTTCCTTGAACATCTTGTAAGCCGTTTCGTTGTCCATTGTTGGGCAGAAGTAGTAATAGTCGTATGCTTTGCGGCAAATGATATTACCCTTTGTCGATGTTGTTTTTGGAGTAGCGAAAGAATTGAGCGCGTCGAGATATTTCAGACGCTGGTCATAGATGTTCATGAGTTTCTCGAAGTACTCCTTCTTCTTGGCTGCATCTGTTTCTTTCTGGATGAGATTTTCAAACATCCATGCACCGTCCGTATAGACACGCACCATTGAAAGTGGAGCCTTTGTGAATACAAACTCCCATGGTTCGAGTGCCTCTACGTAACTCTGACGCTTGAATGCATCTTGATAAAGACTCAAACTGCCGAGGACGTCTGCACTATCAGGATTGTTGGCAAGACGGTCATTAAGTGATGTGCCTTTGAGGTTCTGAGCAGAAAGTGCGACAGAAACCAGTGCCAAAGAACAAACTAATAAAATTTTTTTCATAATAGTCTATTTGAATGTTAATGTTAATCTTTTGAATTCGTGTGCAAAGTTAATAAATGCGTTTCACATTCTTGGAGGTTTTCCCCGTTTTTTGTCGGAAAAATCCTATTTTCCATATTGAAAATCCGTTTTTTATGTAAAAGGATGGCTTTATGTCATTACTTATTTTACTTTCCACTTGTAGAACCACCATTCGCTGAATGTGATACCGACACATAACTTTAAGTAGTTCTCTGTAAGAGCACTTTGGCGAAGCGTTGTTGCATTCAGATATGGAATGTTTGTGTGGATCCACTGAGCGGAAACATTGATTCTTGGATTACTATTCCAGCGTCTGGTTGTGCCGTTGTATATCGGCATTGAAATACCTGCAGAAACACCAAATTCGTACGGCTTATCCGTTATCGTGTTTGTGATGTCTGCTTTAGCATAAGACTGCGAATAGTATCCACCTGCTTTGTATGTCCACCTTTTGAGACCACGGCCGATAGGGTTTGGAGTCCAGTCAAGTCCTGCCGAAATCTTTGTTCGGTCGTTCAGTTGTCCTGTCGTAGAAACATATTTGTCTGTTGCAGTAGAGTTTGTTATAGAGGTTTGTTGACTGGGGAATTTGCAGTCACTCCATTTCTGTAGTTCAAAGTCTGCTCCAATACGTAATCTGTTTGAATGATAGTACGTTACACCCACAGCAATGGTGTGTGGCAATTGAAATGCATTTCGAATGGTGTCAATGGTTTGTGTTTCGCTGCTGTTGTTTGTCTGGGTGTTTCTGTATGCGTCGTTATTTACGTTGTGACCAAAGGTGTAGGTCGCACCGACAACAACCTTGTCAGTCTTGTTAATTGGCTGAATATACTGAAGTCCCGCTTGTATGTTGTAGGTGCTAATGTTGGCAGAGTAGGTGCGTTGTATGCTATAGGCAGAACTTTCGCTGAACGCCATTTTCATCTGATGGTCGTAATCGCCCCACAGGTAACTGCCATTCACACCAATCGAAATAGGTTTAAAAGGCCGCCATCCAACACCCATAAAAACCTCCCGAAGACCACCCTCACCACTGAATGTATAGGATGATGTCACATTTTCGGTTCCTTCAAGATTCTCGCTGGAAGAGGCAAAACTGTATTTGATGTTGGTGATAGGCAGGAGTCCGACTGTCAGACCGACATTTTTTTTCGCACGGAACTGAAAGGCAAAATAGTCGAAACTTGTATTGCGAATGTTCTGTTGAAGGTTGTCCATCTTATAGTTTCCATTCTGGAGGGAAATGCCTATATCAAACAACGCAGTCAGAGAGTCCACCTCAGAATAAGAAGCAGGGTTTGCTATGTTGATTTGCTGTCCGTTACGGAAACCTTGTGCCACTCCACCCATGCCTTTGTTGAATCCCATGGCACGTTCTGACTGTATGCCAAAGCCATATCGGGAATATGGAGAATTGATGCCATTTTGGGCATAAATGCACGATGAAAACAGTGCAAAGGTGATGGCAAGTGATAATTTCTTCATTATTGTAGTGATATGAAATATAGAATTTCTATGCAAAATTAAGGCTTTTTACGGAGTCCTCAAAATTTATGTTATTTATGCGAGTTAAAAAAACTGAAAGCACCTTATGATACTTCTAATTTAAGATTTTGGTCTTGCTTTAGAAGGTCTGTTTTTCTGTTTTTTGTTGCTTTTGCCAGACGAATCTTTTCGGTGGTTGTTTTTTGAATGTCGCCTTCCGTATGAGTGCCGCTTAGATTTTGAGGAGTGTCCTCCCATTGAAGGTTTCTCGCCGCATCCTTCTGGTAGTTCCGGCTTTTCAATCTCTTTTTCAATCAGATGCTCGATTTTGAGCAGGTGTTGCCAATCGCGGGGCGTGACAAGAGTCACGGCTTGTCCGTCGCGGTTTGCACGGGCCGTACGTCCAATGCGGTGGACATAGTCTTCGGGGTCTCGTGGCACGTCATAATTGATAACCATCTGTATATCATCAATGTCGATGCCTCGACTTACGATGTCCGTGGCAATGAGGATGCTGATGCGGCGATTCTTAAAGCCAAGCATGATTTCCTCACGCTCTCTTTGCTCCAAGTCGCTATGCATGGCTCCGACGTTGAAACCAAGCCTTTTCAGTGTCAGGCTTAACTCCTTGACCTTCATCTTGGATGAGGCAAAGAGGATGACACGGTCCAGCGATTCATCGCCCAGCACTTTCTCGACAAGTTTGTCTTTCATCCCTTCATAACAGAGGTATGCGATTTGATGAATCTTTTCAGCGGGTTTAGAAACGGCAATTTTCACTTCAACAGGATTGCGAAGGATATTGTTTGCCAATTTCTGAATGTTGTCAGGCATTGTTGCAGAGAACATGATGGTTTGTCTGTCCTCCGACAGATAACTGACAATTTTCATGATATCGTCGTAGAACCCCATGTCGAGCATCCGGTCGGCTTCGTCAAGGATGAAGAACGATGTCTTTTTCAAGTCGATATGCCCTCCGTTCAAATGGCTGATGAGACGTCCAGGAGTCGCAATGATGATGTCTGCTCCGAGTTCGAGCCCTTTGCGTTCTTGTTCAAAGCGGATGCCGTCATTGCCTCCATATACAGGTACGGACGAGAAAGGCAGGAAATAGGAGAACCCCTCCATTTGTTGGTCTATTTGTTGTGCTAACTCGCGCGTCGGAGCCATGATGATGGCATTGATACTGTCGGGGTCATGATTATCGGTGAGCAGGTTATTGAGCAGCGGAAGAATGTATGCAGCAGTTTTGCCGGTGCCGGTTTGGGCACACGAGATAACATCATGCCCATCGAGTATGACGGGAATGGTTTTCTCCTGCACCGGTGTACACTCAACGAAGTTCATTGAGTCGAGTGCATCAAGCAGTTGGTCGGCTATGGGCAATTCGTCGAAATACATGTTATTTGATTCGCTCGTTGATGAGTTGCAGTGTCGTTTGTGCTAATAGTGTTTTACGCTCAATATGTGCGAGTATCTCCTTGACGGTAGAGTTGTTCTCAAATGTACCCCTCACATTTTCAAAGTCCTTGAGTCGCTGCTCCGGATCACCGTCAATACCGAATCCTGTTTGGGCATTGAGGTTAAACTCCTTCTTAGCGTCTTCGTAAATCATCTTATCAAGTGCTACAACATTGTTTTTCCATTCGTTGATAGTATCTATTACCTGCTGTTTTGTCACTTCCTCGAAGGTGCAGCCCCATTGTTGCTCCAAATGAGCTAATGCCCAAGTCCATTCGTAGGAATAATAGTTCTTGTGCAGTTCTTCAAAGCATTGTTGTATTTGTTCTAATGAAGTGATTTTTCCTTCTTCGATGTCGGCAAGCATTTGGCTTATTGCGCTTCGCGGAGCAATCAGGCTGCCGCAATCGACCCATTCGCCTGT
>CALAVF010000229.1 GCA_937892315.1 uncultured Prevotellaceae bacterium
CGCTGGAGCGCGTCGGTGTCGTCCGAAACCCAGAACTCGTCGAAGTAAGGCAAGAGGGCGTAGTTGGCACGGCCGCCACCCGATGCACAGTCCTGAATGACCACGTCGGGATACTTGTCGCGGATACGCTGGCAGACCTTGATGAGCCCTTCGTGGTAGGCGATGTAGAGGTGGCTCTGGTCTTCCTTGGGGAGATACTGGCTGCCGTGGTTCATCACAGGGGCGTTGGCATCCCATTTGATGTAGGCAATCTCGGGATAGTTGGAAAGGAGGTTGTCCACGATGCCGAAGACGAAGTCCTGCACCTTGGGGTTGGCGAGGTCGAGCACGACCTGAGTGCCGCCACGACCGAGAACAGGCTCACGGCCTGGCGCCTTGAGAATCCAGTCGGGGTGTGCCTCATACAGTTCGGAGGTGGTGTTTGCCATCTCAGGCTCAATCCAGATGCCGAACTTCACGCCGTTCTTCTTGGCATCACGCAGCAGACCTTCGATGCCATCGGGCAGTTTTCGTTTGTCCACCACCCAGTCGCCGAGGGAAGAATTGTCCACGTTGCGAGGATATTTGTCGCCAAACCAGCCGTCGTCCATCACGAAGAGTTCGCCGCCCATCGAGGCGATGTCTGCCATCATCTGGTCCATGCCCTGCTGGTTGATGTCGAAGTAAACGCCTTCCCACGAATTGAGCAGGATGTTACGCTCCTGGTCGCCATGACGCAGTTGATACTTGCGTGCCCAGCGGTGGTAATTGCGAGATGCCCCTGAGAGACCTTCGTGAGTGAAGGTATAAGCCACATGAGGTGTGGTGAGGGTTTCACCTTTCTTCAGGTGATACTCTGAATTGTCGGGGTTGATGCCGGCAAAGTAGTAGTGGTATTCGGTATCGTCGGTGTCGATGGTGATGCGGAAGTTGCCCGAATACATCAGGGCGGCACCAATCACATCGCCCTCATTTTCACGACCGTAGCCATCAAGAGAGAAGAGCACTTCCTGACGGTCGGTGGTGGCGTTGCGAAGACCATCCTTATTCTTGATTTCGAGCAGACCGTTGTTCAGTTTCTCGGCGGTAAGTTGCCCCTCGGATGCCCAGGAGCCGTGGAAGTGGTGTACATAGACATCGCCACGACGGATGGGGAGGCAAGAAGAGTAGAACTGTGTCAAGGTGACGGTGCTCTTCTCGGCGTTGGTCACGTCGGTCCAGCACTCTATCATGTCCACGTCGCTGTAAGCCTGATAGTAGAGGTGGACGATATTAGGATAGAGGGGGTCTTTCAGCGTGATGGTGAGGCGTTCGCCGGTGCGAGTGTTGCCGTTGGGGGCTTTCTCGGTCACGGAAGTCTTCTTGTAGTCCTCCACCAAAAGTTGGGTGCTCAGGTTACCATCGGCATGACGCATGGCAAAGGCGGTCTCGCTCTGGGTGTGGGTGGCACCGTAGGCAGGATAGACCTCGAGGTGGCTCCAGTTGGCGTTGGTAGGCTCAGGCAATGCAGCCAGGTCGCTGGCACTGAGTCTTTCGCCGTAGTAAACAAATTTGGGTTCGCCACCCTTCCAAAGATTCAGCACCAACGTGTTGTGGGGGGTGGACAACTCCACGTTCTCTGCCCTCATGGTGAGGCAAAAAACGGAGAGGAGGGAAAAGAGAATGGTTTTCTTCATGAAGGTATGATTTTAGGGGGTTTATACTTACATCGTGGCGGTGAGGAATGTGGCGTTGCCGAAAATGTAGAGCGTGTTCTCGGCGGCAGGGACAAGGATGGTCTCGCCCTGACGCACCATCACGCCGTTGATGTTGGCTTCGCCCCACAGGCAGATGACGATGACGAAAGAGTCAACATGATAGTTGATTTCAACGGCATTCTGCACCACCACACGGTGGACGTTGAAGTAGGGGCACTGGATGAGCGGCGACTGCGGACGGCTGCTGTCGTAACTGCGTCGATACTCGGGATAGACCTTGTAGTCGATGGCATCCTTGGCTTGCTCCACATGCAGTTCGCGTGGGTTTCCATCGGCATCGCGGCGGTCATAATCATAGATGCGGTAGGTGATGTCGCTGGTCTCTTGAATCTCTGCGAGAAAATTGCCCGCACCGATGGCATGGACACGTCCTGCCGGCAGGAAATAAAGGTCGCCGTCGTGACTCTCGTGGGTGGCAACTACATCCATGAAGTGATTGTTCTTCACCAACCGCTCATAATCGTCGGGGGTGATGGACTGGCTCAATCCGGAGTAGATGCGAGCGCCTGTGTCGGCACGCATGATGTACCACATCTCGGTCTTGCCCGGACAATGGTGCCGCTGCTGGGCAAGTTCGTCGTCAGGATGGACCTGCACGGAGAGGTCTTGCTTGGAATCGATAAACTTGATGAGAAGCGGAAACTGGTTGCCGTACTTCTCATAAACCTTGTTGCCGACAAGGGCTCCCTTGAAGCGGTCAATCAGTTGCGGCAGGGTCATGCCGAGGTCGTTGTCCTCCAAGAGTCCACGAGGGGCTGTGATGCTCTCGTGTCCAGGCACACCGCTGATTTCCCAACTTTCGCCAATGTGGGTCAGGTCGGTCTGAATCCCCTTGAAGGCAGCGATTTTCTCGCCGCCCCAGAGGGTTTCCTTCAAATATGGGGTAAACTTATAAGGTTTCATGTCTTAAAATCGTTCCATGATTTCGAGGCACATGCGACTGTTGTGGTAAGGACACTTCCAGAAGCCTGCCTTATCGTCCTTGCGGTTGATGTTGCCTTCGGGGTCACGGCTCCAGAACCACTCGCCGCCCTCGCGGTCGATGAGGTTCGTCTTGATGTACTCCCAGCAGCGGAGTGCCTTCTCGGCGGCATCGGTGTCGCCAAAATACTGGTAGAGGTTTGCCCAACCCACCACGTTCTCTGCCTGCACCCACCAGTGGCGGTCCACATCCACGTGGCCCGTATCCACATTGGCTTCGTGCAGCATGGAACCGTCGGGGTTGAGCCCTTTCTCAGAGGCTTTGGCAACGAGGCGGACGATCGGCTCTACCTTTGCCAGCACGGTAGAGTCGCCCAATACGAGGGCGGCTTCGTGCATCAACCACGAGCACTCGATGTCGTGTCCGTAACTCTCCAACTGCCCTGCCCCACGTGTCCAGTCCATCTCGAAGAAGAGGTCGAGGTGGTGGGTCGCGGGGTTGAGTATCTTGTCGGTAAAGATGCCGATGAGGTTGCGGACAGCGGCAGCGACGCGGTCGAGGGTCTCTTGAGGTACGGTGATATTCGTAAGGAGTACCGCACCGATGGAAGGCACATAATCGCACGACTCGGCTCGATGCAGTTCCTGCAAGCAGCGGAGCAAGTTGGTGTAAGGCTCAATGATGTGCAGGTGGGTGTTCTGCGACTTGGGATAGTTCTCGTCGAGGTCGGAAAGACGCATGTCGGCGATGGGCTGCCAGTCGCGGGTCGTCGCCTCGATGTAGCCATTGTGCTCATGGTCAAGGGCACGTTCCTCAATCGGGTCGAAGAGGGCGAGGGCGTAGTCCAATGCTTCGCGGTCTCCTGTGGCACGGACATACTCGCTCAGACCGTAAAGAGCGAAACCGAGGGCATAGAACTGCTTCTTCGTGTCCACAGGGCGACCCAGATAGTCGAGTTCCCAGTAGGTGCCACCATATTCCTCGTCGAAAAAGTGCGTCAGGATATAGTCCTTGGCACGCGTGGCAGCCTCCAAATATTCGGGCTTGCGAAGCACTCGGTAGGCGGCACTGAACGACCACAGGATGCGGGCATTGAGGATGCCGCCCTTGTTGGCGGTGGGCACGAGCGTGCCGTCACCCTTCATCTGCCCATAGAAGCCGCCGTTCTCGTGGTCCTGCATCTTCGTGAGCCAGAAGGATAGGATGTTGTTTTCCAACACCTCTTGCATCTCTTGTTTTGCTTGTCTAAACATGCCTTTATTCGGTTACGGTTTTCGTTTTCAAACTGTTCGTGATTTCCGTCATTTTCTTCTTGGTGAGCGGATAAGCGAGCAAGACAATCAACATGCAGGCAGAGATGCCTGCAGGAATCCAACTCATCGTGAGTTTCATGCCGAGGATGGCACTGTCTGCCTGCTCCATCGCATTGGGCACAAGACCAAAGGCATCAAAAATCATCAGCACAGCCGAACCAGCCACGGCGCCACCGAGTTTCTGGGCGAAGGAGCCTGACGAGAAGACGAGTCCCGTGCAGTTGGCGTTGTCCTTCCAGCGAGCATAGTCTGCCACGTCTGCATACATCGACCAAACCAATGGGCTGATGATACCCGTGAAGATGCTGATGATAATCTGGAGCAGCAGCATCGTGATGAAACCGCCGTTGGTGCAAGGCACGTAGAAGAAGATGACGCTGAAGATGATGAGGGCGATGGCAGAGAGGATGAACGTCGATTTCTTGCCAATCCGTTTGGAGAGTGGCACGGCGGTCACCACGCCAATCATGTTGCACACTTCGCCTACCGCCAGGAACAGCCCTGCGAAGAAGAGGAAGCCTGTGAAGCCGAGGTTGATGTGTACGTTCTCGCCAATATAGTACTTGAAGTAGTAGGCAACGCTCGAACCACGCACGGTGTTGAACAGGTTGGTGCCCACCGATGCCAACGTCAGAATCCACCAAGGCAGGTTGCTCAGCAAGGACTTGAAGTCGTTGCCCAAGCCTGTCGGGGAGACCTTGATGTGCTCCCGTGTCAAAGCGAAACTGGTCAAGAACAAGACCAGACACATGCAAGCGATGACAATCATGGCGCTCTGCCAACCGTCTGTCAGCGAGCCTGTCACCGTCTTGAAGTAGTCGCACAGAGGTTCCCAGGCGAAGAGGGCGATGAACGAGCCGCCGTAGGCAAAGAACATGCGGAAACTGGAGAAAACGGTCTTCTCGTTGGTGTCGTCGGTCATCACGCCAAGCATGGCGCCGTAGGGCACGTTGATGCCCGTGTAGGCAGTCATCATCATGATATAGGTCACGTAGGCCCAGATGAGTTTGCCGCCGTAGTTCAGGTCGGGCGTGGTGAACAGCAGGATGCCGCAGATGCTGAACAGCGGCGCCACCCACAGCAGATAGGGGCGGTACTTGCCCCAGCGGGTGTTGGTGCGGTCGCTAATGATGCCCATCATGGGGTCGCTGACGGCATCCCAAATGCGGGTGATGAACACCAGCACACCAGCGTCGATGAGTGACAACCCGAAAATGTTGCTATAGAAAAAGGGAAGATAATAAGAGAAGATCTTCCAGAACATAGACGATGACATGTCGCCGAAGCCATAGCCTATTTTTTCAATGAGTTTGGTTTTTGCCATCTTTGTTTTTAATATTTACAGATTTTCAATTTCGATTGATGGTTTTTCAGTTGACGGATTTCCGGCTTATTTCTCCTCTCCCCGGTTTTTGGCTATGAGCCGTTTGATGGTCTCCACCGAGGCGGCGGTGGTCAGACCGTCCTCTGGCGTGTTCATGCAGTAGTCCACCAGCCGTTCGACGGTCGACGTGGCCACGTGCATGCGCGTGTCGGCCGAGGCGTAGTAGATGAAGACACGGCCTGAAGAAAAGTGGTCACTGTCTTCCTCGTCGGCTATCCAGCCATTGGCAAAAGCCACGTTCATGACGTCGCCCAAATACTCGTCACCCTCAGGCACAAGGAAATATCCACCAGGCTGGGCAATGACCTTCGTGGGGTCATCCAGTGCAGTCATATACATATAGAGTACATAGCGCAGACCATCGGCTGTGGCACGGACGCCATGAGCCAAGTGCAGCCAACCCTTAGGGGTCTTGATGGGGTGCGGACCCTCGCCATTCTTCACCTCGGTAATGGTGTGATAATGGCGGGCGTTGATAATCTTCTCGTCCTTCACCTCGGCATGGGTGATGTCGTCAACCAGTGCCCAGCCGATGCCGCCACCGGAGCCGGTATCGATGAAACCATCCTGTGGACGGGTGTAAAAGGCATACTTGCCATCGACAAACTCGGGGTGCAACACCACGTTACGCTGCTGCGAACGGGTTTTCAGATCAGGCAGACGCTCCCAAGTCTTCAGGTCTTTGGTACGTCCAATCCCTGCCGTAGCGGTAGCAGCACTGAGGTTGCCGGGCT
>CALAVF010000230.1 GCA_937892315.1 uncultured Prevotellaceae bacterium
ATAGCATAGCCGACCGTCTGTCGCGTCATGTGCTCTTCGCCAACGAGGCGGAGTGCATCGGAGGGGCTGCCAGCAGCGACAGTTACTTGAATATCGACCACATCATCGAGGCGGCTCATAAGCATAGGGTGGATGCCATCCACCCGGGCTATGGCTTCTTGAGCGAGAATGCGGAGTTTGCCCGTCGTTGCGAGGCGGAGGGCTTCATCTTCATTGGTCCTCGCCCTGAGACGATGGAGGAGATGGGCGACAAGATTAGTGCCCGCAAGAAGATGATTGAGGCGGGTGTGCCCGTCGTGCCGGGTACGGAAGAACCGCTGAAGTCTGCCGAAGAGGCGGTGGCTGTGGCGAAGAAAATCGGTTTTCCCGTCATGCTGAAGGCCTCGATGGGTGGCGGTGGAAAGGGCATGAGGCTCATCGAACGGGAGGAAGATGTGGTGGAGATGTACAACGCCGCTCGGAGCGAGGCAATGTCGGGCTTTGGCGATGACACGGTTTACATCGAGAAGTTTGTGGAAGAGCCGCACCACATCGAGTTCCAAATCTTGGGAGACAAGCATGGCAACGTCATCCACCTGTTCGACCGTGAGTGTTCGGTGCAGCGTCGCCATCAGAAGATTGTGGAGGAAAGCCCGAGTCCTTTCATCGACTACAATCTCCGCATGGAGATGGGGGCGAAGGCGGTGGCTGCTGCCCGTGCCGTGGGGTATGAGGGGGCTGGCACCATCGAGTTTCTGGTGGATAAATACCACAAGTTCTACTTCCTCGAGATGAACACCCGTTTGCAGGTGGAGCATCCCATCACGGAGGAAGTGGTGGGTCTCGACTTGGTGAAGGAGCAGATACACATTGCCGACGGCGAGGTGCTGCCCTATCGTCAGGAGGACATCCGCCAGCGTGGTCACGCCATTGAGTGCCGCATCTGTGCCGAGGATACGGAGCACAACTTTATGCCGTCGCCCGGAGTCATCCAGCAGTTGACCGAGCCGCATGGCATCGGCACGCGAATTGACTCATACGTGTATGAAGGCTATGAGATTCCGGTGCATTACGACCCCATGATTGGCAAACTCATTGTGTGGGCAACCACTCGCGAGTATGCCATCGAGCGAATGCGGCGTGTGCTCTACGAGTACAAAATCACGGGGCTGACCACCAACATCCGCTACCTGCGTCGCATCATCGACGTGCCCGACTTCAAACAGGGAAACTACAACACCTACTTCATCGAGCGAAACCAAGACCGCTTGCGGCCACGTCCGGGATTCAAGAACGATTCGGAACCGATGGCGGTCATTGCGGCATACATTGACTATCTGATGAATCTGGAAGAGAACAAACCAGCCACCACAACCGAGAACACAGCCATCAGTCGCTGGAGGGCATTTGGCTTGCAAAAGGGTGTGTTGAGGGTGTAAAACGTCGGTGCGTTCTTAAAACTAAACTTAGATTTTATAAAATCCAACTTAAATTTTATAAAATT
>CALAVF010000231.1 GCA_937892315.1 uncultured Prevotellaceae bacterium
CGAAGAGGTCAACCCCATCAAGGTCAGCATCCAGCAGTTCAACGGCATCGAAATCAATGATTTTGCTGTCACCGTTGCCACCACCGCCCTGTGGATTTCGGAGGCTCAGATGCTGGCGGAGACGGAGAAGATTATCCGCCGCGACATCGACTTCCTGCCGTTGAAATCGTACACGAACATTCGGGAAGGGAACGCCCTGCGGATGAACTGGAGCGAATGGGAGGTGAACGAGAAGAACACTGCCATTTTCGCCAAGCACACGTATGTATATCCTTATCCCGAAGAGGAGCCATCCATTGCGAGCGAGCCAGTCATGCACTACAACAATATCGACCTCTACAGCGAGGAGATAGAGTTGCGTTCCGTGCCCCCGAAGCCCCGAACTTATACTGTCGTCTTCGACTACATCATGGGCAATCCGCCTTTTGTGGGCTACTCTCTGCAAAGCAAGAGTCAAAAGGAAGACCTTCTCAACGTCTTTGTCGATATTGATGGCAAGCCCTTCAAGACAGCAGGAAAGATTGACTATGTGGCGGGATGGTACTACAAGGCTTCCGAACTGATGCAGCACAAACACACCAAGGCTGCTCTTGTCTCCACGAACAGCATCACCCAAGGCGAACAAGTGGCATCCATCTGGAAACCGCTCAAAGAACTGTTCGGCATCCACATCGACTTTGCCCACCGCACCTTCCGCTGGGACAGCGAAGCAAGCCTTAAAGCCCATGTGCATTGTGTTGTCGTAGGATTTTCATGCACAACGCCAACCACTCGCACCATCTATGACGACGACCGCACGGTTCAGGCACAGAACATCAACGGATATTTGGTGGACGCTCCAGACGTGTTCATTGAAAGCAGAAGCACACCCATCTGCAACATACCACCCATGACTACAGGCAACCGACCAGCAGACGGCGGGCATCTCATCATCGAGGACGAAGATTATGAAGAGTTCATCCATCAAGAGCCGAAAGCCATTCCTTACATCAAGAAACTCTTAGGGTCTATAGAGTTTATCAACAATAAAAAACGCTATTGTCTGTGGTTGAAAGGTGTTTCGCCCTCAGAACTACGAAAGATGCCCAAAGTGATGCAACGCATAGAGTTGTGTCGCAACGACAGGTTGGCATCTCCCAACAAAGGACGGCAAAAATTGGCTGAGACACCGCACCTATTCAGAGAAACACAGAATCCTTCTATATACATCGCAATACCTAAAGTTTCTTCCGAAAAACGAAGGTATATTCCCATAGGGTATCTTGACGGATCGACGATTGCCAGCGATTTGTTGTTCATCATTCCTTCTGCCTCTCTCTACAACTTCGGTATCCTCATCTCCAATGTCCATATGGCGTGGATGCGAGCAGTGTGCGGAAGATTAGAAATGCGTTACCGCTATTCAAAGGATGTGGTTTACAACAACT
>CALAVF010000232.1 GCA_937892315.1 uncultured Prevotellaceae bacterium
CGTGCCATCGGTTCTCGCGAAATGCTTAACCACGCCACAGCCGCCGAGTATGGTGGCGAGATGCTCTACATCAACAAGAGTGCAGGCAAGCCCGTCTGGGCGATGGAATATTGTCGTGATGAGGCACTTCGTCGCTATTGGGACGATTGGTCTTACCCCTACCACAAGCACGGCGATGGTCCCCTCTACCGTGGCGACGATGCCTCCGCCTACAACCAGAACAACGACCAGTTTGCCGTTGAGATGGTGCGTCGTTGGTTCGACTATTGGCAGGAGCGTCCTGGCACGGGCGAACGCATGTCGAACGGTGGCACCAAGATTGTCTTCTCCGACACCAACACCCACAACCGTGGCGAAAGCAACTACCGCACCAGTGGTGTGGTGGATGCCATGCGTCTGCCCAAGGATGCCTTCTTTGCCCATCAGGTGATGTGGAACGGCTGGGTCACCCCCGATGCTTCTCAAACCCACATCGTCGGTCATTGGAACTATGCAGCCGAAACCGTGAAGCCTGTCTATGTCATTTCCGACGCACCTCAGGTCAAACTTTTCCTGAACGGAACCGAAGTAGGGCAAGACTCTGTCGTTTATCACTTCCTGCATGTTTTCAAGGATGTGCCTTATCAGGCAGGTTCGCTCAAAGCCGTCTCGTGCGATGAGATTGGACGTGAGTTGTCAAGTGCGACCTTAGAAACCGTCTCCGAGCCTGTCGCTCTGAAAATCACCAACATTCAAGACCATCAACTGGTGGCTGATGGTGCCGACATGGCACTCTTACAGGTGGAGGCCGTCGATGCACAAGGTCGTCGTCACCCTTTGGCACATCAGCAGTTGCAGTTCTCCATCGAAGGCCCTATTGAGTGGATTGGTGGCATCGGCAAGGACAATGATGACACCAATTGCATCCGCTCCCTCTCTTTGCCGCTCGAATGTGGTGTGAACCGAGTGCTGGTGCGTTCCACGGGTACAAAAGGTGTCGCCACCATCCGTGTGTCTGCCGAAGGATTGACCTCTGCCGCTCTCACGCTCGACGTGAAAGGCGATGAACAGCCCCGCCCCGAAGGATTGCTCACACGTGGCGAGACCCCAGCAACGCCTTCCTACACAGACTTCAAGAAGACCCTCCACGTCAAGAACGTCGTGGCAGGTTGCCATCAGGAGACCGCCCAAAACTCCATCGACGACAGCGAAGACACGGAGTGGAAAAACGATGGTCGTGCCTCGACCGCTTGGATTCGTTACGAACTGAGCGAACCTGCCCGTGTGGATGAAATCGTCCTGAAACTCACGGGATGGCGTAAGCGTGAATACCCTCTCCAAATCTTTGCCGACAACACGTTGGTATGGGAAGGCAAGACGCCTGTCTCGCTCGGTTACGTACACCTTCCGCTTAAGGCCGTATCCGCCGCATCTTCCGTCACCATCCGTCTGAAAGGCACCGCCTCCGACAACGACCAGTATGGCAACGTGACGGAACTTGCCGAGCCTGTCGCCAACGAACTCGACCTCTTCAAAGCCAAGGATGGCGACAAGGTGCGGAGCGAACTTCGCATTGTCGAAGCAGACCTCCTGCAATGGCTCCAATAATCGCTCTCCATGAGAAAAAAGGGGGTGTGTCACCCCCTTTTTTTGTGCTTTTCACTCTAAAAGCAGTCTGAGTTAGAGTGCTTTTGAGGCTTTGAGTGTACAATTTTGTTTGTTTTTGATGTTTTGATGAGGGAAAAGGGTGGTGGAAAGGGAAAAAACTCATAACTTTGTGTCTGGATATAATCAAATGAAAGAGAACATGAAAAGGATTCTATGGATTTCGGTGTTGGCGTGTGCCATGATGGCGTATGCTGGACAGGTGGCTCAGGCAAGGGCTTTGGGCAATGAGGACATGAGTGTGATGGCCTCGATGAAGTCGAAGAAAAAGAGTAAGGCAAAGAAGTCGGATGTTGCCAAGATGGCGTGCCAATGCTGCAAGGAGAAGAGCATCGTCATCCTTTATGAGAATGATGTGCATTGTGCCATCGAGAGTTATTCCAAACTTGCTGGCTTGCGTAATGCCATCTCCGACACGGCTGATGTGGCTGTGGTGTGTTGCGGCGACTTCATTCAGGGTGGCACACCTGGTGCCATCTCGAAGGGGCAGTACGTCATCGATGTGATGGATGCGGTTCATTATGATGCCGTCACGTTGGGCAATCACGAGTTTGACTATGGTACGCCACGCATGTTTGAACTGCTGAGGCGTATGGCTTCGCCGGTGGTGAATACCAACCTGTATGAATTTGCGACGGGGCGGAATGTCTTCTCGCCCTACACCATCAAGCGTGTGGGTGACAAGCGAGTGGCATTTGTGGGAGTGACCACTCCGTCCACCATGGAGGCGGAGTCTTACGCTTTCTATGATGATGCAGGCAATTTGATGTATGACTTACAGCATGAGGAAGTCTATGCCCAAGTGCAAGAGGCTGCCAACAGTGCCAGAAGGGCAGGGGCAGATTATGTGGTCGTGATTTCCCATCTGGGCGAGATAAAGACGAAGCGGAACGTGGATTCTCATGGTTTGGTTGCCAACACCAAGGGGATTGACGTGGTGCTGGACGGTCACACACATTCTGTCATTCAGGCAGATACCGTGCTGAACAAGGTGGGCAAGCCGATTCTCGTCACACAGACGGGTACGAAGTTCCAGAACATCGGCAAGTTGCTGATTACTCCCGATGGCAAGTTCTCGACGATGCTGCTCCCGATTGAGTCGGTGCTGCAAGAGGACCTCTATGTTACCCATGTGATTGATAGCGTGAAGGGCTTGATGAACGAGGTGACCAGCCGCAAAATCTGCCATAGCGATGTGCCGCTGCGAATCCTCGACGATGCCGGCAAGCAGGCGGTGCGTATGCGAGAGACCAATGCGGGCGACCTTGTGGCTGACGCCTACCGCTATGTGACGGGAGCCGAGTTGGCTGTGCTCAATGGCGGTGGTATCCGCACCGAACTGAAGGCGGGTGACTTGACATACGGTGACCTCGTGGCGCTGCTCCCTTACGACAACTATCTGATGCAGATTGAGGCAAAAGGCAGCACCATTGTCGATATGCTGACCGACTTGATGAGCGACCTGCCCGACGAGAACGGACAGTTTCCGCAGGTGTCAGGCTTGAAGTTTACGGTTCATGCGTCAGCGCATAGCGTGTCTGATGTCATGGTGCTCAACGCACTGACACAGCAGTATGAGCCGATTGACCCCGATCGCACCTACACCCTCGGCACCACCGACTACTGTGTGACTGGTGGTGGACTCAACAACAAACTGAAGGGCAGTAAGGTGTTGAAGGATGCCATGATGATATACAGCGATGGTCTCATCGAGTATGTGACAAAGGGACTGAACGGACACATCGGTGAGCAGTACGCCCAGCCGCAAGGACGCATCACGATTGTGGATTAATCTCCAGCCCTCTCTTTTCCTGTTGCAACGCCCCTTTCAATGGCCGATTCCTGCGGACGTTCTTAAAACTAAACTTAGATTTTATAAAATCCAACTTAAATTTTATAAAA
>CALAVF010000233.1 GCA_937892315.1 uncultured Prevotellaceae bacterium
TAGCAGGCGACGATCTTACTGCCGACATTATGGAATATATGCGCCGACAGCACAATATAAAGGTGGGCGAACGCACTGCCGAAGAGATAAAAATACGAGTAGGTTCTGCACTGCCCGAACTCGAAAATGCGCCTGACGACTTTGTAGTGCAAGGTCCGAACCAGATGACAGCATTGCCTATCGAAGTGCCTGTTTCTTATCAAGAAATATCGCATAGCCTCGAAAAATCGGTTTCAAAAATAGAGACGGCAGTGCTCTCTGCTCTGGAGCAAACTCCACCTGAACTCTATGCCGATATAGTGAACAACGGCATATACCTCACAGGCGGTGGCGCATTGCTTCGCGGTCTCGACAAGCGTTTGCAGGATAAGATAAACATTCCGTTCCACATAGCTGAAAACCCACTACTCTCTGTGGCCATCGGAACAGGCATCGCACTCAAGAACGTCAACAACTTCCAGTTCCTTATGAGATAACACGCAATGCGTGCACTGTTCGATTTACTCATCAAAAACAAGCACTGGTTTTTGTTTCTGTTGCTGGAGGTGATTAGCCTCGTGTTTCTCTTCAGTTACAACGGTTACCAAAAGAGTGTGTATTTTACAACCGCTAATGACGTGGTAGGCTCAACCTACAACGTCATTAGTGGCATTACGTCGTATCTGCACCTCAAAGAAGAAAACCATGCCCTCGAAGCCTGCAACGAGCGTCTTCGCCAGAAAGTGGTCGAAATGCAAAAACTTTTGGCAGCAGCACAGTTGGACAGCGTAAAGCATATCGACATACTGCCACAAGAGTTCAATCTGGTGAATGCTCAAGTGGTGAACATGACATTGCACAAAGCCAACAACCTCATCACCATCAACAAGGGAGAAGCCGACGGCATTCAACCTGAGATGGGTGTGGTTTGTTCACGAGGCGTGGTCGGCATCGTCTATATGACCAGCCGCCATTACAGCATCGTCATGCCTTTGCTCAACGTAAACAGCAAAGTCAGTTGCCGCCTTCGCAAATCAGAGTATTTCGGCTCATTGATTTGGAAGAGAGGACATGCAGACATCTCGTATGCGACCAGCATCCCTCGCCATGCGAAGGTTCAAAAGAAGGATATTGTCGAGACCAATGGTTTTTCCGACATCTTCCCTCCAGGAATTCCCATCGGATACGTGCAGGGAATTGACGATTCTTCCGACGGCATGTCATACCTGCTGAGAGTAAAACTCTTTGCCAACTTCGCCACGTTGCGTGAGGTTTCTGTCATCACAAACTATCAATCTCCCGAACGTCATTTCTTGGAAGAACAGGCAGAGAATCCTGCCAAGCAAGACAGCGTGCTGAATGCCCAAGAAAAGCAGAAGACGCTGGAGGAGGAAAAACGCAAGGCTGAGGAGCAAGAGAAGGCTGCGAAAGAAAAAGAGGAGAAAGAAAAAGAAGAGTTGGAAAAAATCAAGACAGAACTTGAACGGCAGCACGCAGAAGCCGTCGCCGCTCAATCTGCCAACAAGAACACCGAAAACACAGATACCGTCAGATGAGTCCCATTTTCCTACAACGTCTGTTCAGACTTTTCATTCTGTTAGTCTTTCAGGTGCTCATATTCAATCAAGTGCATCTGTTAGGTTACATCACCCCGCTTGTCATCGGCTACATGGTGGTATGCTTCCATCGTGGCACCTCGCGTGTGGACATCCTGCTTTGGGGATTTATCATCGGACTGATTGATGATGTTTTCAGCAACACGGCAGGCATGGCGTCGGCATCATGCACACTCATTGCCATGATTCAGCCATCGCTGCTCAAAATCTTCACGCCTCGCGATGCGGCAGAGGACTTCACCCCCACATTCCAGACCCTTGGCTTCTGGAGTTATGTGCTTTATGTGCTGATTTTGATGGCGGTGCTGCATGGCACCTTCTATTTGCTCGATGCCTTCACGCTCGTCAATTGGCAACTTACCCTCCTGTCCATTGCCGGAGGTTCTGTCCTCTCCACCCTGCTCATCATTTTCATCGAACTATTTGTGCGTCCACGCAAATAATGGTTGGGCATCAAGGCTATCATGAAGACTCTGTTTAAGAACGCAAACAAAGACTCTGCAACAAGGAAGCAATGAAGAATCACCTTTACGAATATCGCAAGTTTGTTCTTGGCGGCATCGCTTTGGTCATTGTCGTGAGTTACATCGTCCGACTGGCATTTCTTCAACTGTCTGACGGAGAGTACAAGACCCGTGCCGACAACAATGCTTTCTTCAACAACGTCATTTTTCCTGCACGAGGAGTCATCTACGACCGCAATGGCGAACTGCTGGTTTACAATCAGCCCGCCTACGACGTTATGGTCGTCATGCGTGAGATACAAAATCTCGACACCCTCGACTTTTGCCACACGCTCGGCATCACCCAGGCGATGTTTGACCAGCGGATGGAAACCATCAAGGACAAGAACAAGAACCCGGGGTATTCCACCTACACACAGCAACTCTTCATGGGTCAGATTCCAGCCGAAGAGTTCAGCATTTTTCAAGAGAAATTGTTCCGTTTCCATGGCTTTTATGTGCGTGAACGCACCATCCGCCGATATGCCACCGACAACTGTGCCCACATCCTTGGCGACGTGGCAGAGGTGTCGCAGAAGGAAGTGGACAACGATGACTATTACGACCCTGGAGATTACATCGGCAAGCAGGGTGTGGAACGTAGTTATGAGCCAGAGTTGCGAGGTATCAAAGGCGTGGAAGTGTTGCTGCGTGACGCCCGTGGACGCATTCAGGGGCATTATCGAAACGGAGCCCTCGACCGCAAACCGATTCCGGGCAAAAACCTCACCCTCTCCATCGATGCAAAGTTGCAGGCTTTGGGCGAACGCCTGATGGAAGGCAAGATGGGGGCGATTGTCGCCATCGAACCCAAAACCGGCGAGATTCTCTGCATGGTCAGTGCTCCCAGTTACGACCCTCATCGGATGGAAGGCAAGCAGCGTGGAGCACAGATGATGGAGATGCAGCACGACCCGATGAAGCCCATGCTCAACCGTGCCATTTCGGGAACTTACCCTCCGGGCTCCACGTTTAAGACATCGCAAGGACTCACCTTCTTGCAGGAGGGCATCATTACCTCTTCCACCGCCTACCCTTGCAGTCGCGGTTTCCGCTTTGGCGGCATGAAAGTGGGCTGCCACGGCCACGGTGCTCCCCTGCCCCTGATTCCTGCCATTGCCACCTCGTGCAACGGCTACTTCTGCTGGGGACTTTACCACATGCTCAGCAACCGCACGAAATACCCAACCATTCAGGAGGCCATGACCACTTGGAAAAATTATATGGTTTCGATGGGATTCGGCTACAAACTGGGCGTTGACTTGCCCGGCGAGGCGAGAGGCATGATTCCAAACTCCGACTACTACGACCGCCGTCTTGGGAAGTGGAATGCCTTGGGCGTCATCTCCATCGCCATCGGACAGGGAGAGGTCACGCTCACGCCGCTTCAGATTGCCAATCTCGGTGCCACCATCGCCAACCGCGGCTATTACGTAACGCCACACATCGTGAAAGATGTGGAAGGTGGCAAATTGGCAGACAGCCTGCTGGTGAAGCATAAGACAAAGGTTGACAAGCAGTACTATGAGATGGTGGTCGAGGGTATGCGAAAGGCGGTGCTCGGAGGTACCTGCCGCAGTGCGAACACCAGCATGTACGAAGTGTGTGGAAAGACAGGAACGGCACAGAACCGCGGAAAAGACCACTCTGCCTTCATGGGCTTTGCCCCGAAAGACAACCCGAAGATTGCCATTGCCGTCTATGTGGAGAACGGTGGTTTCGGAGCCCATTATGGCGTGCCCATCGGTGCTCTGATGATGGAGCAATACATCAACGGAGAACTCTCGCCAGGCAGCGAGGCGAAGGCTGCGGCATTCCAGAGCCGCCACATCAGTTACGGAACTTACGAAAGGTAGTCAACTATGGAACAAGGGAAAGGAAACAAAGGCATTTTTCTCAGCATCGACTGGGTCACCATCCTGCTCTACGTGATTCTCATCGTGTGGGGATGGTTCAGTGTGTGCGGAGCCTGCTACGACTTCAACAACCCCGACCTTTTCGCTTGGGAAACGAACTCGGGCAAGCAGATTGTCTGGGGCGGGACCTCGTTGGTGCTTGCCGCCGTGTTGATGCTCATCGAGAAACGTTTCTACGACACCGCCGCCTACGTCATCTATGGAGCACTCATGCTCCTGCTTGCCGTCACCATCGTGATTGCCCCCGACACCAAAGGTTCACGCTCGTGGCTGCCGATTGGCCCCGTGAAGTTGCAACCTGCCGAATTTGCGAAGTTTGCCGTGGCATTGGCATTGGGCAAACTGATGGACCGATACGGCTTCAGCATCAAGAAGTCCAAAGACATTGGCACCGCTATCGGACTGATTCTCTTGCCGATGATACTCATCATCTGCCAGAAAGAGACCGGTTCCGCCCTCGTCTATTTTGCGTTCTTCCTCATGCTCTATCGGGAGGGCATGACGGGTTCACTCCTGTTCAGCGGTTTCGCCTGCGTGGTGTACTTTGTGGTCGGCATGAAGTTTGCAGACGAACCCATCACCAACATGCCCGTGTCCATCGGCGAGTTCACCGTGCTGCTGCTTGCCATGATTTTCAGCATCGGCATGGTATGGGTCTATTGCCACAACTGGAAAGCGGTCAAAATCATGGCGGTGGCGTGTTTTGGAGTGACGTTGCTCGCCATGCTCTTTTCCATCTACGTCATCCCGTTCGATGTCTGCTACGTCATGCTGGGGATGTGCATCCTCTTGACAGGATACATTTTCGGGCTGGCACTCTACACCCGCATCTACAAGTACGCACTCATCGGAGCGTTCGCCTTGCTCTCCACATCTTTCTTCTACATCACCGATTTCATGTTCAACCACCTCGGCGACCACCAGCGTGTCCGCATCGAAGTGTTGCTCGGCATGAAGGACGACCCTCGCGGTGCGGGGTATAACGTCAATCAGGCAAAGATAGCCATCGGTTCGGGCGGGCTGACAGGCAAAGGATTCCTCAACGGCACCCAAACCAAACTGAAATATGTGCCCGAGCAGCACACCGACTTCATCTTCTGCACGGTGGGTGAAGAAGAAGGCTTCATCGGGTCGGCAGGCGTACTCATCGTTTACCTGTTCTTCATCTGGCGACTCATCGCCTTGGCAGAACGACAACCCGACACGATGGGACGCGTCTATGGCTACTGCGTGCTCAGCGTGTTCCTCTTCCATCTGTTCATCAATGTGGGCATGGTGCTCGGACTCACTCCCGTCATCGGCATCCCCCTGCCCTTCTTCAGTTACGGCGGCTCCTCGCTGTGGGGATTCACCTTGCTGCTGTTCATCTTCCTGAGAATGGACGCGGAGAGAAACCTGAAGAAAAATTACCCCCCCTAACAAGGCGTTTATAAAGAGATTACAGAGACTATAAAAAAACTTTTTCCATGAACAAAAAACAATTCAAGAAGACGGAGGCGATTGTGTGGAGGCAGTTCACACGCCACGGCGACAGCATCTTTCTCAGCCTGGGGAAAGAGATTCGCATTGGTGTGCTGAGCGTTGCCACACTGGCAGCGGCGTGCCCCGACTCGGCAGCGGCCATGATGGCGATGAACCATCATCAGCAGGCAGACGAGGAGCAGACCTGCACGGCGGCAACGTCGGGCGGAGAGGACGAACCGCTTGACCTCACGGCTCTTCAGCATGGCGACTTGCTCTTCAATGTAGTGAGCCCCTCGCGTGATGGCATTGCGAAAGCCATCGTCACAGTGACTGAAGGCGTTGACCTTCAGCAAGTTTCTCATGTAGCCATCGTGTGCAAAGAGGCTGACGGAAAGTTCTATGCGCTCGAGGCGACCACACGACACGGTGTGTGCTTAACCCCTATCGATTCGTTCCTGCTGCACAGCGACCACAGCCCCGAAGGGCTGCCACTCCTGCTGCTTGGGCGGCTGAAAGACCCAAGCCATGTGGCGGCATCGGTGGAGAAGGCAAAGACGTATCTTGGCAGACCTTATGACTTCCAATATGAGCCAAGCGACTCAGCCATCTATTGCAGCGAACTCGTTCACTATTCTTACTTCAGTTCCACCGGGGAAATGCTCTTCCCCCAGCAGCCCATGTCCTTTCACGACCAGACGGGGCAGGTGACGCAGTTCTGGAAAGACTACTACCAGCAGTGGAACATGGCTGTACCCGAAGGCGAACCAGGCACCAACCCGGGTGGCATCAGCCGCAGTGACAAAATCAACATTATAGGGAAGTTCTTTTAGCCTTTCCCCACTGCCCCAACCTGCTTTTGCTCGGTGCGTTCTTAAAACTAAACTTA
>CALAVF010000234.1 GCA_937892315.1 uncultured Prevotellaceae bacterium
GAAGAAACAGGCTGCGGACTGGCTGCATGGTACCGGAATGAAAACGGAAGATGATTATTCTGGTCGGGAATGGGCAGATGCAATGGATGACGGAATGACTTATGATGATCTCGAAGAGCAGACCTCTCAAATGAACTACACCTATGAAGAATTGCAGGAAAAGTTCAGAGCCGCCCAAGCGGAACACCGCGAACGGTCATCACATAAGACTCTACACCTTGCAGATGCATCTTTTATGGGACTTGGCGCAAAAATGGGCAGCTACGGCAATATGTCCATTTGCCAAACCTGTAACAGCACTGTCGGCGGCAAGCGCGCTGCCGGAATCGTGATCCTGATCGTCGCAGCCATCCTTGCGATCGTTGCCTTCGTTGTATGGCTCAACGATGAGGTGAACCTCACCAAACTGGCCGGCGCCTCCCGACTGCTTCTTGTGACGGTAGTCAGCGCGGGCAGCCTTTGTGATGGTCTCACGATATGGAATCTTAGGCTCCTCGAAGCGGATGCCAATCTTTTCGTTGTTCTCCATACGCCATTTCAGGGTACGGAGGTGGAATTCGCCCTGACCCTTCACCAGTGTCTGCTTCAGTTCCTTCGACTGCTCCAGAATCCAAGTTGGGTCTTCCTGCGACATCTTCTGAATGGCTGCCACCATCTTTTCAGTATCAGCCTCGTTCTCTGCCTTCACGGCACGGATATACTTCGGGTCGGGATACTTGACGAAGTTGAAGCGGTTTTCGCAATCTTTGCCAGCCAGTGTGTTGCCGGTGCGTACGTCCTTCAACTTCACGGTACAACCGATATCGCCCGCTACCAGTTCTTCCACCTTGATGCGGTTGGCTCCTGCACAAGCGAAGAGTTGTGCGATACGCTCCTTCGAGCCACGGTCGGTATTGGTCAGGTCGTCACCTTCGTGTACCTTACCAGACATCACCTTGAAGTACTGCACACCACCGATGTGTGGCTCGTTGGCTGTCTTGAAGAAGTAGAGAGAGGTTGGTGCATTTGGATCTGGCTTCACTTCCTCACCGCGAGTATTGTGAACCTGTGGCATTTCGTCAACAAATGGCACTACGTTGCCAAGGAACTCCATCAGACGGCGAACACCCATGTCCTTGACTGCACAGACGCAGAACACTGGGAACATAGAGCGAGTGGCCAAGCCTCGACGGATGCCCAAACGGAGTTCGTCTTCTGTCAGAGCCTCGGTCTCGAAGAACTTCTCCATCAGTTCCTCGTCATTCTCGGCAGCGGCTTCTACGAGGGCACGGTGCATCTCCATAGCCTTGTCCATCTCCTCTGCAGGGATGTCTTCGATGATGGGGGCACCGCCTTCTGGCTTCCAAGAATATTTCTTCATCAACAGCACGTCAATCAGTGAGTTGAAGTTTGGACCCTCGTTGAGAGGATATTGGATAGGCACTACCTTCGGGCCGTAAATGCCGATGAGGTTGTCAAGCACCTGATGGAAATCGCACTTGTCAGAATCGAGTTGGTTCACCAGGAAGATGACAGGCTTGCCCAGTTTCTCCGTATAGCGGAAGTGGTTCTGTGTACCCACCTCGGGACCATACTGGCCATTAATGAGGAGGATGGCGGTGTCCGTCACGTTCAGGGCTGTCATGGCAGCGCCTACGAAGTCGTCTGCTCCAGGACAGTCGATGATGTTCAACTTCTTGTTGTTCCATTCCACATGGAATACCGTGGAGAATACACTGTATCCGTACTCTTGTTCAACTGGGAAATAGTCGCTCACCGTGTTTTTGGCAGTGATGCGACCACGACGGCTGATGATGCCAGCCTCATAAAGAAGTGCTTCGGTAAGAGTGGTCTTACCGGCACCGTCATTGCCAAGCAAGGCAATGTTCTTGATTTCATTGGTTTGGTAAACTTTCATTGTTAGGTTAGTTTTATGAGATTAGTTTTTATCTTTTCAGGTTGGTAAAAATCCAAAATCGGGATAAATTTACGGCTTTTTCTCCGAACAAAAAGCATAAATCCTGTTTTTTTTAGCATTTTTAGTTTTTATTGGCTAATTTCGCCCCCATTATGGCAGGAATTTACATCCATATACCTTTTTGCAAGTCACGTTGCATTTATTGTGGCTTCTTTTCCACCACATCCCTCGAACAGCGTCGCCGCTACGTGGATGCATTGCTTCGTGAACTGACTCTGCGGCAGGATTTTCTGACTTCAGCACCCGTTGAGACCATCTATTTTGGTGGAGGGACCCCCTCTCAGTTGCCTCTCGACGAGATTGAACGCATACTCTCCCATCTCCATAATATATATAATGTACGCGAGGACGCCGAGGTGACCCTCGAAGGCAATCCCGATGATTTGACCTCCCCTTATCTGCAATCTTTAAGGCGTTTGGGCATCAACCGTCTCAGTATGGGCATTCAGACATTCGATGACGAACGACTTCGTTTCCTGTGTCGTCGGCATACTGCCGCACAAGCCCTTCGAGCCGTCAAGGACGCTCAGTCGGCAGGTTTTGACAACATCAGCATCGACCTCATGTTTGGCTTCCCACATCAGACCTTGGCTGCATGGCAAGACGACGTGCAGCAAGCCCTTTCTCTTCAGGTGCAGCACATCTCGGCTTATTCCTTGATGTACGAAGAGGGCACTCCGCTGGGCAGAATGCTCGACCGAGGCGACGTGACCGAAGTGGATGATGAGGTTTCCCTCTCCATGTACAACTATCTGATAGATGCCCTTGCCGCTGCTGGCTATGAACATTATGAACTCAGCAACTTTGCCCTTCCGTACCATCGTTCACGCCACAACTCCAGTTATTGGCATGGTGTTCCCTATCTGGGGGTGGGGGCGGGCGCTCACTCTTTTGATGGGTTTCAACGTTCCTTCAATGTCGAATCCTTGTCCGATTATCTGGCAGGAGCGGAGCCCGTTACGGAACATTTGACCTTCAACGAACGCTATGACGAGTTTGTCTTCACAGGCTTGCGAACCTCCGATGGTATCCATCTCTCCGAATTGGAACAGAAATTCGGGACGCCCCACAAGCAATATTGCCTCCAGAATGCACGGCGGCATCTCGACGCTGGCAGACTTTTGCTTGACGGTGACGTGCTCAAACTCTCCCGTCAGGGGCTCTTTGTGTCCAACGATGTCATGTCCGACCTCATGTGGGTGGAGTGAAAAAGCAAGTTTTATTTTGTCATATAGGCATTTTGTGCTACCTTTGCAGATGAAAAAAATGAAGAATGAAGAGTGAAGAATCAACTCAAAACTCGAAAACCTACGAACTTAAAAACTAATAATTGCTTATGAGAACTTGGAAACAAAAAGCATGGATGCTTATGATATTGTTGGCGGTTAGCCTGTTGGCTCGTGCCAACGATGGTGTGTATTACGTGAGTGGCAACCAGATTGTACCCTTGCAGGAGGCGGACATTGCCGTCACCAAGGAGGTGTTGACCATCACCATTGGCGACGACGAATTTGCTCGTGTGGACGTACAGTATGAGTTCACCAACCGTGGCAAGGCAAAGACCATCGATGTGGGCTTTGAGGCAACGGCTCCCTACGAACCGGGGAGTGAGAGCAACTTTAGCAAGGCTGGCCAGCATCCTGACATTTTCGACTTCACGGTCGAGATGAACGGCACGAAACTGCCCATCCGCAACTATGTCATGCGGGAAAGTGGAGAAGAGAATCCTGCTGACTTCACACCGCTCGACCTCAACGTGTGGCAAGGACCTACAGCCAACGACGAGTGGACTTCGCTGACCAACAAGAACACCGATGAAACCATCCTTTTCTCCTATGCCTACTGTTTCAAGGCAGCCTTCAAGGAGGGGAAGAACACGGTTCACCATACCTACCGCTACCGCATATCGAACGGTGTCTATCAGACTTTTAACGTGCCCTATTGGCTGATGCCTGCCATGCGGTGGGCAAATCACCAGATTGACGACTTCACCCTCCGCATCAAGGTGGAGAAAACAGCCAAGCAGTTTTGTATCGAAGGCGACGAAATGTGGAAGGCGAGCCAGTGGCGTGTGACAGAAGGGGCAGGGAAGGTACACACCCTCAAGTCTGACATGGGGAGCGAATACTATGAATTTTCGTTGCGTAATGGCACCGTTGAATGGCATTCCGCCAACTTCCGTCCCACCTCGAACTTCAACATCTTCTCGGCAGAAAGTCTGCTGTTCTATCGGAGTGATTTCAAGATAGGCAGATTCTACGACCGCGGCACAATATGGCTCTGTCCTGGAGACCCAGAAGATCAGTTAAAGGGCTCTACAGACGGCATCGCCAACAAACGCATCCTTCGCAACCTCCCCTATGCCAGCCGTGGCTACGTCTTCAAGGATGCCCAATTGAAGGCATACTTCACCAAACTTTGGTGGTACATGCCCGACCCCTCTTGGCAGCAAGACACTTCCGACTTCACAGAATTAGAATGGAAACTTGTCAACAGCAACAAATAGCGGACACTCTCGACACCTCTAAAGTGGTCTGAGTCACACCGCCCGGGTGGTGTGACTCAG
>CALAVF010000235.1 GCA_937892315.1 uncultured Prevotellaceae bacterium
TCCGATCTCCTCCATGTTCTGGTACCAATTCCTGCGCACAGGCAACCCGCGGGTCTTCCGCATGGCAGAAGCCATGACGCGCCATTGCAGCGAAGTCGATACCTACCACCTCGGCCCCCACGCCGGACTGGGCAGCCGCCACAACGTAATCCACTGGGGCTGCGGAGCCAAGGAGTCACGCATCAGCGAAGCCTGGTGGAACCGCTTCTACTATTATCTGACAGCCGACGAACGCACAGGCGACATCATGCACGAGGTGGCTGATGCCGATACATTATTATATATATTAGACCCCATGCGGCTCGCCCAACCCCGCGAACTCTACCTCTGCACCGCCCCTGCCCGCCTCCGCATCGGTCCCGACTGGCTTGCCTATGCCAGCAACTGGCTCACCGAATGGGAACGCCGCCCTCTCGGTCCATTATGCTGCGACGCTGTCGCAGCCTACCCAACTTCCCCCTACCTCCGAAAGATAAAGAACGGCATGTCCTCCATCGCCTCCTTCCCCCTCGGCTTCTTCCAAGGTCCCCTCGCCCTCGGCTACGACCCTGCCACGGGCATCCTCACCTCCGAAGTGGACCCACCCATCGCCTCCACCAACCACCTCATGCCCATCATGGGCGGCTTCGAACTCATCAACGAGATGGAACCCATGATTGAGTGTCCCGCCTTCTACCAGAAGTGGCTCGAACACAACCGCCTCTACAAGGAGAACGCATGGAACCTCTCGAAGAACAAGTTCCTCATCCCCCGTCTCTCCGCCTACGCAGGTTGGCGACTCGGCGACGAACACCTAAAGCAACAGGCATGGGACGACCTGCTCCATCACATCCCCCTCACCAACCGGCAAACCATCTGGACAAACGACTGTGCCACATGGACACTCGATGCGATATTCTTGAAAGAAACCATAAACAAATGAAAAAGTTAATCTTACCCCTCATGATGCTGATGCCGTTGTGTGGCATCGCACAAGAAGTACAAAACGATGCCACCGCACCCCTCCACCTCATGCGTCCTGCCTACAAAATCCCCTACGGAATACCCAAGGCTGAGGAGGTGAAAGCCACCATGGACAGAATCAAGAACTACCTCGATGCCACCACCTTCATGGAACTGGACGAATCGGGCAAGATGCTCAAACGGGGCACCTTCCGCCTCACCTCCTACGAGTGGGGTGTCACCTATTCCGCCATGCTCCGTGCAGGCGAAGTGACAGGCGACGAGTCCTACACCCGATACGCCATCGACCGCATGGAATACCTCGCCCAACTCGCACCCGACTTCAAGGCACGGCTCGAAAAGGGAGAGGACATCGACCCCCTCATGCACCAAGTGGTGAAACCCGAAGCCCTCGACGATGCAGGAGCCATCTGTGCCGCCATGCTGAAGGCGAAAGACAAGAAACTCGCCAAGCAGATTGAGACCTACTACGACTTCATCGCCCACCAGCAATACCGCTATACCGACGGTATGTTTGCCCGTCTCCGTCCTGTGAAGAACACCGTGTGGCTCGACGACATGTTCATGGGCATCCCTGCCCTCGCCCTCCACGGCGACATCGACGAAGCCCAACGCCAGTTCAAACTCTTCCACGACAAGATGTGGGTGGGAAACAAACACCTGTATCGGCATGGATGGGTGCCTGGCGAACATCACCCCTCCTTCTTCTGGGGACGTGCCAACGGTTGGGCACTCCTGACCGCCTGTGAACTCCTCGATGTGAAAGAATCCGCCATCATCATGAACTACTTCAAGGAGCACCTTGCAGGACTCCTCCCCCTCCAGCACCACGACGGCGCATGGCACCAACTGCTCGACCGTCCCGACACCTACCTCGAGACCTCCTGCACCGCCATCTACTGCTACTGCCTTGCCCATGCCATCAACCAAGGTTGGCTCGATGCCGAGACCTACGGTGCCCAAGCCCTCCTCGCATGGAACTACGTCAACGCCCACGTCAACCAACAAGGTCAGGTGGAAGGCACCTGCGTCGGCCCAGGCCTCGCCTTCGACCCCGCCTTCTACGCATACCGCCCCGTCAACAACTTCGCTGCCCACGGCTACGGCCCCACCCTCTGGGCAGCCACCGAAATCTACCAACTCGTCAAGACCCACCACATCAAACTCAACGACTCCGCCATCCACTTCTACCCCGAAGACCCTCAGACGGACGAACCCATCTTTTATGTGAAATAAAACCGTACCCCTCGGCTACGATGCAGTGTACCCCTCGGGTACACCACCTCGTACCCGAGGGGTACGGCTTGGAGAGATTTCTTTCCCCTCCCCCACATCCTCCATTTGCATTTTTTACGGCAACACCTCTCTACTTTACAATCTTTTTAAATGATTATCCGCAATCGTACCACCAAATTTAAGGCATCCACATCGGGTGTCTTTTTATGTTCTGCAACATGTTTCCCTAAATTCCGCAGCACTTTAGTTTAACTTTCTTTATAAGTTCCTGAGCAACAA
>CALAVF010000236.1 GCA_937892315.1 uncultured Prevotellaceae bacterium
GGAGTTCAGACGTGTGCTCTTCCGATCTATCCAAAAAGTGACGGATACATGCCTCTCTAATGCTGATTTCCTTGATGGTGATGTCGAGTGACTTCATCAAACTGATGGCATTGTTGTAGGTGCGGTCGGTCGTGCCGAAACCTGGCATCGTGATGCCGATGACCTCCTTGCGGGGGCGTTTCAGCATATCCATCGTCTTTACACAAACGAGGAGGGCGAGGGTAGAGTCGAGTCCGCCGCTGATGCCGATGACAATGCTTCTGGCGTTGGTGTGTACGATACGCTTAGCCAGTGCCTCTGTCTGTATGGAGAAAATCTCTTCGCAACGTTCTGTCAAGGCATTGCCACCAGGGACAAAGGGGTGTGGATTGATCCATCGGGTCAGTTCAAAGTCATAGGCAGGATTCACTGTTTGGCATTGAATGTCCACACGGTCGCTTGATGCCACTTGCCGAACATTCTCGCTGAAAGTCGTGTTGTGTCGGCGTTCGGTGAGCAGACGTTCGGTGTCAATCTCCGAGATGACCATCTGTTCTTCGAGGCTGAAGCGTTTACTTCGGGCAATGAGTGTGCCATTCTCGTAGATGAGGGCATTGCCTGCAAAGACGAGGTCTTGGGTGGATTCTCCAAAGCCGCAGGAACTGTAAACATAGCCAGCGATGCATCGGGCACTCTGTTGGCTGATGAGGGAGAGCAGGTATTGATGCTTGCTGATGAGTTCGTTGGTGGCACTGAGATTGAAGATGATTTCAGCACCTTTCAGTGCCAGTTCGCTGCTTGGTGGAATCGGTGCCCAAAGGTCTTCGCAGATTTCGATGCCGAAGGTCGTCTTCTGAGTGTGGAAGAGCAGGTTGCGTCCGAAGGGAACGGCTTGTGCACAAAGGTGAACCTGCGTTTCATCGGTGGTTGCAGATGAAGCGAACCAACGTTGTTCGTAGAACTCTTTGTAGTTGGGCAGATACGTCTTTGGAACCACACCGAGTATTTTCCCTTCTTGTACTACGACTGCACAGTTCATCAGCAGCGAGCCGACCATGACTGGCATTCCCACAATCGAGATGATCTGCAAAGAACGAGTGAAATCCAACAGTTTGAACAGGCTTTCCTCGCATTTTTCGAGCAATAACTGCTGTCCGAACAGGTCTTGGCAGGTGTAACCACTGATGCTGAGTTCTGGAAAAGCAATGATTTCCACACCTTTGCCTTCTGCCTGAATGATGAGACTTTCGATTTGCTGTATATTGTAGGTACAATCTGCCACTTTCAGCGAAGGGATGGCAGATGCGACTTTAACAAATCCGTAATTCATAATATATTATATAATGTGTAATTGTTCTGTTGTTTATTGTGCATTGACGATGACTGTGGCTGGTTTCAGGCCTTTGCCACTCACTTTGACGATAGCATTGCCTTTCTGACCGTTGCTTTGAATGCCGATGACGAGTTGGCCGTGGAAGGCTTTCATGGTCGGTTTCGTGAAGACCTCAAGGCTGGTGGCATCGCCGTTACAGATGCCTTTGAATCGAGCGGCACCAGTGACTGATACGTTCAGTTGGTTGTCGGCATCAGGCACGAGGTTCCCGTCTTTGTCAAGGATATTGACGGTGATGAAAGTCATATCTTCGCCGTTGGCTTTGAGCGGCTTGATGTCGGCACCAAGGTCACCTGTCAGTTGAATGTCAGAAGCGGTTCCAGCAGTCTTTACGGTCTCTGTGCCCACTTCTTTCCCATTTTTGTCATACACTACCACTTTGATTTCTCCAGGTTCGTACTTCACGTTGTTCCAGCGGAGACGGTAGCGGTCGATGGCAGGGTCGTTAATGTCTGTGATGCGTCCGTCTTTGCCTGAAGGCTTCTTCACGTCTGTCTTTTTGTTGATTTTGCCCTGCGACTTGCCGTTCACGAAAAGTTCGGCAGTGGGGTAATTGGTGTAGCAGTAAACGGGAGTCACTTCGCCTTCACGTCCTGGCCATGTCCAGTGGGGAAGGAGGTGGACGGTCTTCTCGTCTTTATTCCAGCGAGAGCGATAGAGGTAGTAGCGGTCTTTGGGCAATCCGGCAAGGTCGAAGATGCCGAAGTAAGAGGAGCGGCTGGGCCAGTATTCGTCGAATGGCGTTGGTTCGCCCAAATAGTCGAAACCCGTCCAGACAAACTCGCCGATCACCCATTTCTGGCCGTCTTGCAGGAGCCAGTCATCCTCGGGAATGTTCGACCACCAACAAGCCTCGGTGTCATAACTGGAGCATTGTCCGTCATCGTAAGCCTTTCCGTCGAAACGCTCAACGGGGAACTTATAGACACCACGGGATGAAACGGTGGAGGCGGTTTCGCTGCCGAGTACGTAACCTTGCCCGAGTCCGTTATAGGCTTTCTGATAGAGGTGGGTACGATAATTCATGCCTGGCACATCCGCCACGTTGGCAAAGCCTGTCTTGATGGCTGCTTCAATGCGGTCCATACCGTTGGTAATGGGGCGTGTCGTGTCGAACTTCCGTACTTGCTCTTGCAGATGTCTCAGCAGTTGAGGACCATTGGCAGAACCCTGTTCGGGAATCTCGTTGCCCACGCTCCACATCACGATGCAGGGATGCAGACGGTTAGCACGCACAAGGTTCTCGATGTCGCGGTCGCTCCATTCTTTGAAGAAGCGGGCGTAGCCGTTCTTGCATTTTTTGTAAATCCACATGTCGAAACTCTCTGCCATTACCATCATGCCAAGTGAGTCGCACACGTCCATCTGCAACTGTGAGGGCATATTGTGTGCCGTGCGGATAGCGTCGCAACCCATTGATTTGAGCAATTCTATCTGACGGATGAGGGCTGCCTTGTTTACCGCCGCACCTATCATGCCGAGGTCGTGGTGGAGGCATACACCCTTGAACTTGCGAGTCACGTTGTTCAACTGGAAACCGCCGTCGGCAGAGCACTTTACGGTGCGGAAGCCAATCTTCTTCACCTGCTGGTCAAGCAGTTGGTCTGGCTTGCCATCCTTGATGGTGTAAAGTGACACTTGGAGGTCGTAGAGTTTGGGTGTTTCGGGTGTCCAAGGAGTCACCTTGTCGAAGTTGCTGATGCTCTGTGCCGTTCCGTCCTTGCCCACTTGTGTGAGAATCTTCTTGCTCATACCTTCTGCAGTCTGGATGAAAAACTCCACTGCATAGTAAATGGAAGGTTCCATGCCTACCACTTTTGCTTTCAGTTCTTCCGACGCAAAGCCGTTGTCGAGGGCGAGGGTGTTCGCCTCAATGCTCCATTGCTCAAGGGCGGTCTTCTGTGTTTGAATGAGCGTGACTGGGCGGTAGAGTCCTGCACCTGGATACCAACGGCTACTCTCTTCGAGGTTCTGCAAGTGAACTGCTAATGTGTTGGGCGAACCATCTTTGTTGATGTAAGGGGTCACATCCACGTTAAAGGCATTATAGCCATACTTCCACTCGCCAGCCTTCTGCCCGTTCACATACACTTCTGGCTCTGCCATTGCACCATCGAAATTCAGAATAGCACGAGGGCAATCCTCGTCCACTGTGAAGGTGGTGCGGTACCATCCGCTGCCAATCCAAGGCAGAGAGCCAGAGCGCCCTGTCTTCTCGGTCGCTTCCTTTTCGCCGTTCTGCTCGATAGCGACGGTCTGTTTGTCAATTTCTTTGTCGAAAGGTCCTGCAATTGCCCAGTCGTGAGGCACTTGCACGGTTTGCCACTTCTTGTCGTTGTAGTTTTTCTGAGATGGAGCGATGGAGTCGAGTCCTTCGCCTCGCGAGAACTTCCAACCGTCGCGTAGGAGGGTCTCCTTGCGTTGTGCCATCGCCGTCGTTGCTGCCGCTATCATGCCGATGCACAGCAGACTTTTGAGGATGTTGTGATGAATCATCATATTGTATAATAGGTGTTAGTTACTTCTTCTGGTAGAGGACGTAGTCGCTCAATTTCACCCACGACGTGTTTTCGTTGTAGGTGGTTTGGTAGGCACCCACTTTCAGAGTGGGGCTGGTCACTTCGAGTGGCGAGCCAGGCATGTTGTTCCAAGTCTTTCCATCCTTGCTGGTACGGGCAAAAAGTTGGTTACCACGACGCTCAAACTGAATGATGGGGTCGAAGTCGTAGCCCTTATAGTTGGGGAATTGAGGACGGCCACGACCACTCAACACGGTGAGCATATTGCCGCAGTTGTAGAGTGGGAATGCCCCCAACTGATAGAACGTCTCGCCATCAGCGATGAGGAGGCCACCTTCGTTGAAACCTGTCACGTTGTGCTGTTTCAGTCCTTCCATGTCGGCTACGGTCGTCATTACCACAAAGTCGCCTGTCACTTCCTTGTACACCTCGCCGCCGTTCTCCAATGGCGCATTGTTGAAGTCGCCCGATTGGGTAGAAAGCGTGAAGGCTTCCTTCTTTTCAAACGTCGGTTTCATGTCGGGCGAAAGGACAAACTTGCTGTCGGGGTCGATTTCCTCGAAGTCGTCGTCACCGAGGGAGGGGATATCTTTCTGTTTATTAAATGTTTCGTAAAGGAACTTGATAACATCTTCAGAGAAAGATTGTGGATAGATACCCAAATAGTTGAGATAGCCCATGAAGTTGTTGGCTCCTGAACCATCTGCTCCGATGGAGATTTTGCCGTCTGGACGAATCATGAGGAAGTTGTTCTTCTCTTTCAGCAGTTTTCCGTTCAGATAGACTTTCTCCATCCATCCGTCGAAAGTGACAACCCAGAACAGCCATTTGCCTTCACCTTCTTTTATTTCCTTAGGTGCACCGCTGCTTTCGAAGGAACCGTTGTGGTTGATGAGCCCCGTTGATGGGTCTGTGCCCAGACGGAACTCTGTGGTGGCAAGGTCGGCACGAGAGGAGGAGAACGACACAACCGTAGAGACGGGTCCCACCTTGGTGCTTAACACCCAGGCCGCAATGGAGTAAGGGGCGTTATAGCGATAAAATTGTGGCAGTGTTTTCTCGCTGACCAGTTGTTGAGTACCATTGAAGAAAAGTCCCCATTTGCCATCTTTCACACGTGCACGGATAGGTTTGTTAGCCTTAAATATCATAGATGGTTTACTCTCTCCACCGCATTCCACTTCTGTCACATCAAAAGGTTTATTGGGATTCTTTTCAGTCAATTGGTCAACATACAGGACAAATTCCGAGTTTGGAAGTTCTCTTTCGTTGGCTTCCACATCTTTCTTGTGCATGCCAGGATAGCCGTCGTTGCTTTCCACGTTGGTGTTGGGCAGGGTAGGAGCCTTTGCCCACACCTTCACGTTCCAGATGGCGGGCATGTGTCCGTTCTTCTGCGTGTCAGTAATAGTGATGCGGACATATTGTGCCTTTACAGCACCTTTGTCAATCATCGGCGAGCCTTGCATGGTGTTGTCGGTGCGGTCAGCATACATCGTCCAGTTTTGCCCATCAAGGGAGGTTTCCACCTTATATTGATAGAAGAAGGTGGCATACTCAAACTGTGTCCACACTTCATTGAATTTCATAGGTTTACCAAGGTCAATCTGCAACCACTCTTCATGTGCTGTACAAGGTCGTGGGGAATCCCAATTGCACTTTTTTGCCTTCCACAATGTCGCATTGTTGTCATCTACCGCATATTCTGGCTTAAACCAATTGTCATAGTAAGAAGAGGCGGTGACTTTGGCTCCGTAAGCGAGATTCTTGTACTTCGATGCTCCTTTGAAAATGTCCACGTTTTGAGCGTTGTGGGTTGGGATAATCGGAATGATGTTGCCCTGTGCATCGAACTTCAGTTCGTCGATGCACACCTGGCGATTGAAGCCGTGGATGGACTTCGGGTTGTTGTGGCGATGATAGACAATGTAGTATTTGCCATCTTGTTCAAGGATGGAGTGGTGGCCGGGGCCGTGAACGGTCTCGTTTTCGTTGGTTGTCAGAATCTCGCCTTTATATTCGAACGGTCCCATTGGCCCCACGGTAGAGGTGGCATACTGCACACGGTAGGTGTCGGTGTGGCAACTTCCTGACGAATAAGTGAAGTAGTAGATGCCATCTTTCTTGAACACGAAAGGAGCCTCGAAAATGTCTTTCAGTTCCGTGTTGGGAATCAGCCGTTTCTCGCAGAAAAACTCGTCGGCGGCAATCGGGAAGGGACGGTCCTCATTCCATCGGCGTGCATCTTTCTGCACACTGGCAGACAATGCCGAGAGGTCAAAATCGCCGTCTTTCAGTTTTGCCACGCCGCATCCAAAGCCTTTGTAGATGCCCCATGTGGTGAAATACAGATATTGGCTCGTGTCGTCGTCGGTGAAGAGTTGCGGGTCGAGCGTAATCACGTTGTGTACGTAGCGGTCGGGCACCATCACGGCGTCTTCCTTTCCGAGAATGTTGTACCAAGGGCCAATCGGCGAATCGCTTTCGCCAATGTTGATGTTGCAAGGCTCGCAATAGTAGTAGCGGAACTTGCCGTTAGGCTGTTGCACCACATCGGGTGCCCACACTACCTCGGTGGTCGGCCAGTTCATCACGATGTTCTTCCAGTTGACAAAATCCTTGCTCACCCACACCTGTGCGGGGCCGTAGCCGTTGCCCGTTCCGTCGGTGGTGGCGTATAGATAATAGGTGTCGCCAAACTTACGGATGGTAGGATCGGCGAAATAGCCAGGGATGAACGGGTTGGCATTCCCTGGGGCATTCCATGCTGTGCCGGAGACGGGTGAAGGTGTGTACTCTCTTGGTCTCTGCTGGGCAGACAATGTGTTCGAAGCCATCAGCAGCAGTGGTAAAATCATTTTTTTCATAAATCTTTCTCTATATGCTAATCTAAACAAATGTTCTTTTTCTTCGTTGTTCAATGTCAATGAATAATTATTCGCTGTCAATGAACATTTATTCGCTGTCAATGAACAATTGTTCAATGACATTGAACAACTTCTCTTGCGAGGAACCCCCAAAGCCGCTGGTGGAGGCGAGGAACTTTCGTTCGCGAGGTTCTCTTCTTGGTCTCATCAACGTATGCCCCTCTCATTGAGTGCCTTCACATATTTTGCCGCATTGAGCAGATGCTCGGCGTAGTTGACGGCAAAGTTGTGCGTGCCCGAAAAGTCTTCCTTGGCACACATATATATATAATTGTTGTTGGCATGATTCAGCACCGCGTCGATGCCCGCAATGCTGGGCACACGGATGGGACCTGGTGGAAGCCCCGTGTTTCTGTAGGTGTTGTAGGGCGAATCTACCTTGAGGTGTTCGTGGAGGACACGGCGAATGGAGAAGTCCTTCAGCGCGTAGATGACGGTGGGGTCGCTCTGCAGCGGCATTCCCTTCCGCATTCGGTTCATGTAGAGTGCCGCAATGTTGGGCTTCTCGCCGTTGTTGGCGGTTTCGCTGTCCACGATGGCTGCCAGCGTGATGACTTTTTCTTTCGTCATCTCCTCGCCGGCATACTCGCTCACTTCTTGCAACTTGGCAAGTCGGCTCTCATTCCAGAAGGCGGCATTTTCTTTTTGCAACCGCTCGAAGAGTCGGTCGATGCTCATGTCCCAATACACTTCATACGTGTTGGGCACAAACAATCCCGGCAGCGACTCAGTCGTGTAGCCCAATGCGGCAATCTTGCCTTCGTCTTTCAGGTAGTCTGCGATGCTGGCAGAATCTATCATCAGTTGGTCTCCCAGTCGTCCAGCCATCTCTTCCATCGTTCTGACCGACGGAATCACCATCATGATGGGCTTCTCGTTGTGATTGCGTATGTTGCGAATCAGGTTCAACATGGTCTGGTCGGGAGTCACTTCATATCGTCCTGTGCGGATGTGCTCTTTCAGATTGAGCAGACCTGCATAGAGGTGAAACACCCTCATGTTTTCTGGCTTTGCCACCTCCGCGATTTTCTGACCGACAGAATCCACATTGTCGTCTGTGTCGATATACAGGTACGTCGTTTCGGTCGTGTTGAAGCCGCTTCTGTACAGCCAAACGGCAGTGAGCACCCCTGCTGCGAGCAGACAGCCCATCAATACCCAGGCGGTATTTCTGAAAACACTTTTAGATTTCGTCTTCTTAGACATATTTTCTTGATTTGTTGAGTGTACTTAGTAAAAACGTTTGCTTTTTTACCTTTTCATGGCAAAAAAATGTCAATTCAATTCTTATTTTCTCTTAAATATATTGCAAAGATAAGAAATATCCTGCAAAGTTTGTTCTTATATGAGGAAAGTTTTCTAACTTTACAGCAAATTTCACAGATTAAAACCTCAAAACGATGGAAAATTTTAAGGATTTGGTACAGAAACGCCGTAGTGTACGCAAGTTTACCGAGCAGGACATCCCCGCAGAAGATTTGCAGACGATTCTTCGTGCCGCACTCATGTCGCCCACCAGCAAGGGCACACGGGCTTGGCATTTCGTGGTGGTGGACGACAAGAACCTGTTGGAAAAGATTTCTCTCTGCCGTTCGATGGGTAGCCAATTCGTTGCTGGCGCGAAAGTGGCAGTTGTGGTGTTGGGCGATAGGGAAGTGACTGACGCGTGGTGTGAAGATGCCTCCTTGGCTGCTGTCACGATGCAATATCAGGCAACCGACTTGGGTTTGGGTTCCTGCTGGTGTCAGATTCGCAACCGCTTCATGGAGAATGGCGAACCCTCCGACAATGTGCTCCGTTTCTTGCTTCGCTATCCCGAAAACCTGACGGCAGAATGTGTCATTGGTTTTGGCTATCCAGCCATCGAACGGAAACCGCAGGATGAAGACAAACTCAAGTGGGAGAATGTGCACATCGGCCCGTTCCCCGAGGAAGAATAACCCCCAAAATGTTTGACACAATATGAAAATCGTTTTCATCGGAGCCGGCAATCTTGCCACCAATTTGGGCAAGGCACTTTCGCGTGCAGGGCATGACATCGCACAAGTGTATAGCCGCACGGAAGAATCTGCCAAGACGTTGGCACTTGCCTTGAAGTGCCCATGCACCACTCAGCCGACAGAGGTGCTGAAAAGTGCGGATGTGTACGTCATTGCCGTGAAAGACACAGCCATTCAGTCGGTTGCGTATGCTTTGTGCGAAGGGCGTGAAGGGCAACTGTTTGTCCACACGGCAGGTAGCATTTCTGTTGACATCTTGCCGACGGTGCGGCGTGGCGTGTTTTATCCGATGCAGACGTTTTCTAAGCAGAAAGAGGTCGATTTTAGCATCGTGCCTTGCTTTGTGGAGGCACAGAATGACAGCGACCTTCAGTTGCTGAAAGATTTGGCAGGCACCATTTCCGACACGGTCTATGAGATGAACAGCGAAAACCGCCAGTATCTGCATCTGGCAGCGGTGTTCTGTTGCAATTTTGCCAATCATTGCTACACGCTGGGTGCCCAACTGCTGAAAGAGCATGGCGACATCCCGTTTAGCGTGATGCGTCCCCTGATAGATGAAACAGCCAGCAAACTCTATACGCTCTCTCCCAAAGAGGCGCAGACAGGACCTGCTGTTCGTTGGGACACCAATGTGATTGACAAGCAGTTGCAACTGCTGGACGGAAAGCCTGAATGGCAGATGATTTATAAGATGCTAAGTGAAAGCATTCACGCAAATTCCTAATGTTTGTTATTGACGATGAGAACTTTATGATTGATTATGACTTAACGAAAATTCGTGCCATCTTTTTTGATGTGGATGGGGTTCTCTCCTGCGAGACGATTCCCCAGCATCCCAATGGCGACCCGATGCGAACGGTCAACATCAAGGATGGCTATGCGATGCAGCACGCCGTGAAGTGCGGACTGATTCTTGCCATCATCACGGGTGGCAGGACGGAGGCGGTGCGGGTGCGATACGAAGGGCTCGGATTGAAAGATGTCATCCTGGGTGCTGCTGTCAAGATAAAGACCTACAACGACCTGAAAGAAAAGTACGGTTTGAAGGATGAGGAAATCATCTATGTGGGCGACGACATCCCTGATTATGAGGTGCTGAGTGTGTGCGGCTTGCCTTGCTGCCCTGCCGATGCCGCACCTGAAATCAAGTCGGTTTGCAAATATGTGTCTCATAAGAATGGTGGACAAGGGTGTGCACGTGACATTGTTGAACAAGTATTAAAAGCACAGAATTTATGGATGCACAACAGCACGGCTTTCGGCTGGTAGAAGGCTACCGAGTGGTGCTTGCCAGCAATTCGCCTCGTCGCAAGGAACTACTTGGCGGCCTGGGCATCAACTTTGAGGTTCGGACCTTGAAGGACATAGACGAGAGTTATCCTGACACGTTGAAGGGAGAGGAAATTCCGATGTTCATCTCTGGCAAGAAAGCGGAGGCATACCGTCAGACGATGGCTGATGATGAACTGATTATTACGGCAGACACGATTGTCTATGACAAGGGACAGGTGTTGGGAAAGCCGAAGAGTAGGGAAGAGGCAATCAGTATGTTGCAACAACTGTCGGGACACGCCCATGAAGTCATCA
>CALAVF010000237.1 GCA_937892315.1 uncultured Prevotellaceae bacterium
TCGTTGATGAGTGTACTGTATTTTGCAAACTTCACGAGGTCTGCCGTCTGGAACAACTCACGCAATTCGCCGATAGCCTCTTCGTCGTTCACTTCCTGCAACTTCTGGATAATCTCGAAAGAGGTCATTTCCAAGGCGTTGAAGCCATAACGTTCCTTGATGTAATTACGCAGCGTATCGGTCAACTGGGTGTAATACTCTTTCGAGTCCTCGCTCTGCCAAATCTTTTCCTCCTTGATTTGCTCTATCTTCTGCATCGCCACCTTGTGAGGAGCCAAACGCTGCTTGTTGCGAATGCGGCGGATAATCGGTTTGTTGGTCTTCAAGCGATAAATCACATACACCAACAGGGCGGCAATCAGCAATGCCATCAAGCCAAACCAGATGACTTGCCGCCATTCTGCCCAGTCGAAAGGAGGTGCCAACTCCGCCTTGTTGCCAAAGATACTGTCGGCATGAAGGGTGTCAATCTCAAAGGTCAGCACCTTCAGCGCTAATTTCTTCGACTGAAAGAGTTTGCCATCGACTTTCACATCCAGTTCTGGAATCAGATAGAGTGCCGAATCAAACGACGTAAAATAATAGCGACGGGACAGGAGCATCCGTTTGTTTTCGTTCAAGAAACTCGTGTCCGTCTTCTCCGCCCTGACAAATTCCAGTCCTGGCACAATCTGCTGCAAGGAGTCCCACTCCGGAAGTTCTACATTCTTGCCAGCATCGGCACTCACCTCCAATGTCATGCCGATACGCTGACCAATAAAGATGCCTGCCGAGTCTAATTTAGCATCAACCGTCACTTGTTGAGCATTCGCTTGAGCAAATCCAAGCAAGCAGCAAATTGACAACAATATATGATACTTCATTTTATTCATCTTTCCTCAACTTCTACGTCTAAAAAGATTCATCAATGCCTTCACATAATCCTCGTCCGTTCGTACCGACACATTGTCTATGTTCGACTTCGTAAAGGCATTCTTCAGCCACGACTGATGCCCCACCCACCACTCATGGTGAGCACGACGGACAGCACGAGAGGAAGTGTCGATAAAGGTTTCCCGACCCGTCTCCGCATCCAGCATCTTCACAATGCCCACATCTGGCAATTCCACCATGCGGCGGTCGTAAATCTGCAATGCCACCACATCATGACGACGGTTGGCAATAGTCAACTCGCTGGTATAGTCGTTGGCATCGAAAAAGTCGCTGAGTAGGAAGACCGTGCAACGCTTCTTGATGGCGTTGGTCATGAACTCCACCGCCTGCCCCACATCGGTCTTGCTGCTTTCTGGCTGGAAAGTCAAGAGTTCGCGGATAATGAACAGGATATGTTTGCGACCCTTCTTCGGAGGGATGAACTTCTCCACCTTGTCGGAAAAGAAAATCACGCCAATCTTATCGTTGTTTTGGATGGCAGAGAAAGCCAACGTGGCGGCTATCTCGGTGAGGAGTTGACGTTTCGACTGCGTCTGTGTACCGAAATCAAGCGACCCCGACACATCGACCAGCAGCATCACCGTCAGTTCTCGTTCCTCCTCAAAGACTTTCACGAAAGGCTTGCCGAACCTCGCAGTCACGTTCCAGTCGATGTCGCGAACATCATCACCATACTGATATTCACGCACTTCGCTGAACGCCATACCTCTACCCTTAAAGGCAGAATGGTACTCGCCCGCAAAGATATTGTTCGAGAGTCCCTTCGTCTTTATCTCGATTTTCCTAACCTTCTGTAAAAGTTCTTCAGTTTCCATCAAGGTACTTCAACTTTGTTCAAAATCTTGCTGATGATTTCTTCTGAAGTGACATTGCTTGCCTCTGCCTCGTATGTGAGACCAATGCGATGACGGAGCACATCCTGAGCCACGGCACGCACATCCTCTGGGATGACATAGCCACGGTGCTTGATGAATGCGTATGAACGTGCAGCCAAAGCCAGATTGATGGAAGCACGAGGAGAGCCGCCAAAGCCAATCAGGCCCTTGAGTTCCTTCAAGTTATACTTATCTGGATAACGAGTTGCAAACACAATATCTGCGATGTATTGTTCAATCTTCTCGTCGAGATAAACTTCACGCACGACCTTACGAGCCTCTTCAATCTCTGCCGTACCCATCACAGGACGAATCTCCTGCTTTTCCTGGGCAATGTTCTGACGGATAATCCGCTTCTCTTCCTCCAGTTTTGGATAGTCAATCACTACTTTCAGCATGAAACGGTCCACCTGAGCCTCGGGCAGCGGATAAGTTCCTTCCTGCTCAATGGGGTTCTGCGTTGCCAGCACGAGGAAAGGCTTAGGCAACTCAAATGTTGTGGTCGAGATGGTCACCTGACGCTCCTGCATGGCTTCGAGCAAAGCCGACTGCACCTTGGCTGGTGCACGGTTAATCTCATCTGCCAAGATAAAGTTGGCAAAGATAGGACCTTTCTTCGACTTAAATTCGCCGTCTTTCTGACTATAAATCATCGTACCAATCACGTCGGCAGGAAGGAGGTCGGGAGTGAACTGAATACGACTGAACTGTGCATCAATCAGCGATGCCAATGTTTTGATTGCTTTGGTCTTAGCCAAACCTGGCACACCTTCGAGCAGCACGTGCCCATCGGAAAGAAGACCCAGCAAAAGAGATTCGACAAGATGTTTCTGACCAATAATTGCTTGGTCCATGCCTGTCATAATGTTGGTAACGAACGCACTATGTTTTTCGATGCGTTCGTTCAATTCTCGAATGTCAATTGCTTCTGCCATATTTTATGTTTTGATTTTTATGTTCACCTATTTTATCATGCAAAATTACGACTTTCTGCCCACTTACGCACCTTAAAGAATGTGAAAAAACCTTGCATCCCTCTCTGTTTAAGAATAATTAAAAGTTTCACCAAAGAAAACACTCGTTCCAACATCACTTTTCAGGGATTTTCGTCCTTGAGATAGAGTCTTTAAGGACATTTTTGCAAGAAGACAGGCGACACTCCCTCGACTCGTATCAATTCATGTTGAGGTATTATATCAATACAAAAACCGCACACGAATTGATACGTATGCGGGTAACGCTTATAGGGGGAAGCCGTGTCGGTCAGTGAGCCATCGCGAAAAAGGCTCACGAGGGTATGCGGATCATGCTCACGAGCGATTACGGCAACTTAATGACTGCCCCAACGGGCACATTGTTCGGATCGGCAAGGGTGTTGGCACGTATGATGGCGGCAACAGAATCCTTTGTGCCGTAGAAACGTTGGGAAATGCGGGTCAAGGACTCGCCTTTCTGAATCTTGTAGGTGGCAGGACGTTCCGGCTTCGATTCTTCAGCCCGCTGATTTTCAACCTTAACGGAGTCTTTCTTCGTTTCAGCATTCGCCGTGCTATCTTTGGGATGAGCCGCCTTGATTGAATCCCTTGGTGCGACTTTCTTCGGAGCCACCGGCTGCGTCGGCACAGGCACTATCTCTACCGATTCTATAGACTTTGAAGTCTTGTAGAGGAAGAAAATGACTACAAGCAGCAACACTGCCACCAAAGCGATCATCCATGCCAAAGGAGACTTCTTGCTCTTCTGCGGCTTCGATTCGGCGGCAGCATTCTCCTCGTCGCTTCCTTTGATGAAACGTTCGAGGGCTTCCTTCCGTTTGTCCTCTGGCGATGGCTGTTCCTCGGTTGGCTGCAGAGTTTCCGAAACGAGTGGCGTTACTGACGGTTCTGCCTCTTCTTCCTGCTTTAAATCCTCTTTTTCAGCAGGTTGCATGGCTTCTTCCTGCTCAGACTCCACACTCTCTGGCTGCATATTCGCCTCCAATCGCTCCAGCAGTTTTTCCAGACGGAGTTTCTCGGCGTTGGCTTTTCGAGCCTCTTCCACAGCGGTTTCCATCTTGGCTTTTGCCGCCTCGTATTGCAGACGGATTTCGTCCACACTTTCGGGGGTCAATATCAGCAAGTCAATGCCAGCAAATTCATCTTGCGGCTGCTCCACATGGACAGGTTCCGGCACTTGTATGAGGGTGTCGATGGAAGGTGCAAGTTCGATAGCCGAAGGCACCTCTTCCACCACCATTTCCTCTTCTTCCTCTGCTGGCACATCTTCGGCAACAGGAGCACTTTCCTCTTCGACAACTGGCGTTTCTTCTATCTCTGCAACTGGCTCATTGACAACCTCTTCCTTGACTTCTGCCGCAGATGAAACCTCCTCTTCCACAACAGGTTCAGACGCCGCGACAGCAGGAACCACGTCCTCCGTCTCAACACCCTTGTTCAGCAGTTCCACTACCGAATCCTCTGGGGCAAAAGAGACCTTCTTGTAGCCAGGAATGACAATGCGTTCGCCATTGGTCACATTCACACTCTCACGGCTTTCCACCTCCACAAGTTTGAACGTGCCTAAGCCTTTGATTTTGATAGAGTCTTCGCCCATGTAAAGTGCCTCGACAATGGTGTCGAAGAACGCTTTGGAAAACGTCTCAGCCACTTTCTTCGACACTCCAGACTTCTGCGAGAGTGCGTCGGCGATGTTCTGAAATGACAATTTCTCGTTCATAGGCTTACTCCATATTTAGACGGTCCTTCAAAGCCGCACTCATCTTGTAGCCGAGCGTGGTCTTGGGAGGCACCACAATAAATGTCTTGCTGGTGGGATTGTACACCTTGCGACGTGCCTTTTCACGAGGTTCGAACGCACCGAAACCCTGAATGGTGATGCTGTTGCCCTCGCCTATTTCGTCGAGCACAACCCCGATGAGTGCGGCAGACAGTTCTTTCACGTCTTCCGTCTCGTAGTTGGTCTTCAGCGAGACCCTTTCTATAAATTCCTTGTTGTTCATCAAAATATGTTTTGATTGGACGATTTACATTTCAAGACTGAACGGTTCCGTAGAGGTCAAAGTCGTCAGAATCAACGATTTTCACCTGATAGAAAGCACCCCGTCGCAACGCTCTCTCCTTGATGGGAATGAGCACTTCGGGGTCAACTTCAGGCGAATCAAACTCAGTTCGACCCACGTAATACTCACCTTCCTTCCGGTCGATGATGACTTGCAGCGTCTGCCCCACTTTCCGTGCCTGCACTTCTGCCGAAATGCCCTGCTGAATGTCCATCAACTCGCTGAGCCGCTGCTGCTTCACCTCGTCAGGCACCTCGTCTTTGTAGTTCTTCTGGGCAGGCGTACCTTCTTCTTCCGAATAGGCAAAAGCACCCATTCGGTCGAACTTCGCCCAGCGAACAAACTCCTTCAACTCCTCAAATTCAGCCTCGCCCTCACCAGGAAAACCGACCATGAGCGTGGTGCGAAGACAGATGCCTGGCACCTCCTTGCGGATACGCTCAATCAGGGTATATGTCTCTTCTTTATCCACGTGGCGTTGCATCTGGGTGAGCACCTTGGTACTGATGTGCTGAAGGGCAATGTCGAGGTACTTGCAAACGTTTTTCCGTTCACGAATCACTCGCAACAAATCCCAAGGGAAATTCATCGGGTAGGCATAGTGGAGGCGAATCCACTTCACGCCCTTCACGTCGCTGATTCGTTCTATGAGTTCCGCTATCTTCTGTTCGCCATAAAGGTCTAAGCCATAGTAGGTTAACTCTTGGGCAATCACCTGAAATTCTTTCACACCCTCGCTGACCAGATGCTCCACTTCTGCCACGATGTCCTCCATCGGACGGCTCTGATGTCGCCCTGTGATGATGGGGATGGCACAGTAGGCACAATGGCGGTCGCACCCTTCAGAAATCTTCAAATAGGCGTAATGCTTCGGAGTGGTCAAGCGGCGTTCATACTGACGCTCTTTCTGATAGACCTTGCCCAAGTCATTGAGCAGTTCCGTCCAGTTGAACTTGCCATAGAACTTGTCCACCTGCGGAATCTCATGCCCCAGTTCCTTCATGAATCGCTGCGACAGACACCCCATCACATACACCTGCTTCACACGCCCTTCTTCCTTCGCCTGACAGAGTTCGAGAATCATGTTCACACTCTCCTCCTGTGCGTCGGCAATGAATCCACACGTGTTCACCACCACAATCTCACCCTGCGGATGCCCACTGTCGTGCGTCACCCGATAGCCGTTCAGTTCCAACTGACGAATCAGCCGCTCCGAATCCACCAGATTCTTCGAGCACCCCAGCGTGATAATATCTATCGTATTTTTTCTCATAACCTTAACGCCATCCTTACCTCTCTCCCCTAACCAGGGAAGTCGGAGGGGGCTTCTCACTCTCCAAACAGGCTATCTACAAAAGCCCTCCGATTGAACGCTTGCAAATCCTCCATTCCTTCGCCCAATCCAATATACCGCACAGGAATCTTGAACTGGTCGCTGATGCCGATGACCACACCACCCTTTGCCGTTCCGTCCAACTTCGTAATCGCCATCGAAGTGACCTCGGTCGCCTTCGTAAACTGCTTTGCCTGCTCAAACGCGTTCTGACCCGTCGAGCCATCCAACACCAGCATCACATCATCCACCTCATAGCCAGCCGCCTTATTCACGGCATTCTTTATCTTGGTCAACTCGTTCATCAAGCCCACCTTATTGTGCAGACGACCAGCCGTGTCGATAATCACCACATCCGCCCCATTGGCTTTGGCTGAACTGACTGAATCGAAAGCCACGGCCGCAGGGTCGCTGCCCATCTGCTGCTTCACCACAGGCACGCCGACTCGCTCGCCCCAAATGCAAATCTGCTCGACAGCGGCAGCACGGAACGTATCGGCTGCACCCAGATAAACCTTCAAGCCTGCCTGCTTGAATTGATAAGCCAACTTCCCAATGGTAGTGGTCTTCCCCACTCCGTTCACACCCACCACCAAGATGATGTAAGGCTTGTGGGCACCTTCTGGTATCTGGAATCCTTCCGTATCATCACTGTTGTTCTCCGTCAACAAGGCGGCAATCTCTTCATGAAGAATGTTGTTCAACTCATCCGTGCCAACATACTTATCACGAGCCACACGCTCCTCGATGCGACGAATAATCTCCAACGTGGTATCCACACCCACATCGCTGGTGATAAGCACTTCCTCCAAATTATCCAACACGTCCTCGTCAACCTTCGATTTGCCAGCCACGGCACGAGCCAACTTGCCAAACACACTCTCCTTCGTCTTGGCAAGTCCATTGTCCAGCGTTTCCTTCTTCTTTTTCGTGAATAAATCAAAGAATCCCATACTTTTACCTCAATTTTAATTAGTCACTTCAGTTTACTGGTCCCATATTAAACGTACAAAGGTACAGATTTTCAGCGAAATCACAAAAAAAACCTCTCCAAAAGTGGAGAGGTTCATCGTTTTTTGACGTTTGGTATCTGGCTATGCCATACCGCCACGCCTTTCTTATCCTGTCAGACGAGGAAATTTTACTTCTTCAGATAATCCTTCACCTGCTCGGCTGGAATCATCTTCTCATCGAATGCGTAAGCACCAGTCTTTGGAGACTTGAACATCTTGATAACCTTCGTGTAAGAACGTCCGTCCTTGTTCTGGAGGGTTGCGACTGTTTTCTTTGCCATAGTACTCTAATTATTTAATCTCCTTATGAACTGTCATTCTCTTAAGGATGGGGTTATACTTCTTCAACTCCAAACGGTCTGGAGTGTTCTTGCGGTTCTTTGTAGTGATGTATCTTGATGTTCCTGGAAGACCGCTATCCTTCATTTCTGTGCACTCGAGGATGACCTGCACACGATTGCCTTTCGCTTTCTTTGCCATTTTTCTTTTCTCCTTACTTTAATGTGATTAGCCAATAACCTGAATATCCTTCCACTGGCAGTGGCCCTTAGCAACAGCCTGCTTCAGAGCAGCGTCAAGACCAATGCGGTTGATGATTCGCAAACCTGCTGCACTCACCTTCAGGACAATCCAGCAATCTTCCTCTACATAGTAGAACTTCTTCGTGAACAAGTTGACATCGAAACGTCTTTTTGTTCTGCGCAGTGAGTGAGACACGTTGTTGCCCACTACTGACTTTTTACCTGTAATCTGACAAATTTTTGACATTTTCTTGTTATCTTTTTTTAATTTTCAAATCTAATTTTACTTTGGAGAAGTACAGGTTTTCACTATTCCGACAGGCCCGCAATGCCCGCCTTGCGAAATTTGGAACGCTCAACCCTTTTTGTTTTTGAAAATTAGGGGTGTTTCTTATTTACTTTGGATCCGGTTGGGATTGCATATCCCTTGCCCTGCCACGGGCTATCAACCAAATCTTTTTTCTCCCTCAGAACTGGAAGCCTGCTTCCGTTCTTCATGGAAAAAATCTTTGTGATCCGGTTGGGATTCGAACCCAAGACCCACAGCTTAGAAGGCTGTTGCTC
>CALAVF010000238.1 GCA_937892315.1 uncultured Prevotellaceae bacterium
CGAGGCGGGAGTTGGTGATGAGGGGGATGTTGAGGTCGACGGCGGCTCGGCGAATCTTGTAGCCGTTGGTGAGTTCGCCCACGGAGAGGTTCTTGGGCACGTTGACCACCATGTCGATGTCGTGGCTGTGGAGCAGGTCGAGGGCTTGGGGCTGCAGACCTTCCTCGCTGGGCCAGTGAACGAGGGTGTTGGGGATGCCGTTCTCTTCCAGATAGCGAGAGGTGCCGCCTGTGGCATAGAGTTGATAGCCGTGCTCAATGAGTTGCTGGGCGGATCGGAGCATGTCGGCTTTCTGCTTGCCGGGACCTGTGGAGAGGAGGATGCCCTTCTTCGGAATGCGGTGTCCGACGGAGAGCATGGCGCAGAGGAGGGCAGAGGAGGTGTCGTCTCCGATGCAGCCCACTTCGCCTGTCGATGCCATATCGACACCCAGCACAGGGTCGGCTTTCTGCAAGCGGTTGAAGGAGAACTGCGAGGCTTTGATGCCCACATAGTCGAGGTCGAAGAGGTTCTTCTCGGGACGTTCGAAGGGAAGCCCCAACATGATTTTGGTTGCCAGTTCGATGAGGTTGAGTTTGAGCACCTTCGATACGAAGGGGAAGGAGCGTGAGGCGCGCAGGTTGCACTCGATGACTCGCAGGTGGTTCTGTTCGGCAAGGAACTGGATGTTGAATGGTCCTGAGATGTTGAGTTCCTTGGCTATCTTCTTGGAGACTTTCTTGATTTGGCGAACGGTCTCCACATAAATCTTCTGTGGTGGGAACTGGATGGTGGCATCGCCTGAATGGACACCCGCAAACTCAATGTGCTCGCTGATGGCGTAGGCGATGATTTCGCCGTCTTTCGCCACCGCATCCATCTCAATCTCCTTGTTGTGCTCGTGGAACTTGCTGACCACAACGGGATGTTTCTTGCTGATGTTGGCAGCGAGTTGAAGGAAACGCTCCAACTCCTCTTGGTTGGAGCAGACGTTCATTGCTGCACCACTGAGCACGTAGGACGGACGCACGAGGACAGGGAAGCCTACCTTGTCGATGAACTGGTTGATGTCGTCCATCGAGGTTAGGGCTGCCCATGCAGGCTGGTCAACACCGATGCGGTCAAGCATGGCGGAGAACTTGTCGCGGTCTTCGGCGTTGTCGATGCTCTTGGCGGAGGTGCCGAGGATGGGCACACGCTCGCTGTCGAGCCGCATGGCGAGGTTGTTGGGGATTTGTCCACCCGTCGAGACGATGACCCCGTGCGGGTTCTCCAGTTCGATGATGTCCATGACACGCTCGAAGGTGAGTTCGTCGAAGTAGAGGCGGTCGCACATGTCGTAGTCGGTGGAGACGGTCTCGGGGTTGTAGTTGATCATGATGGAACGGTAGCCGTTCTTCCGGATGGTGTTCAGCGCCTGAACACCGCACCAGTCGAACTCGACGCTGGAGCCGATGCGGTAGGCACCGGAACCCAGGACGATGATGGAGCGGCGGTCATTCTCGTAGGCGATGTCGTGGGCGGTGGGTCCCTGTGCAGCGACACTGTCGCTGCATAGAGAACCGCAGCCTTGGTAGGTGAGGTACAAATAATTGGTTTGTGCCGGATATTCGGCGGCAAGGGTGTCGATTTGCTTGACGGAGGGGAGGATGCCCATCTGCTTCCTCAATTCACGCACCAGTTTTGTTGCAATCTCCGCATCAATCAGAGCCTCCAATCCGACGGCACGGGCAATCTGGAAGTCGGTGAAGCCCTGCACCTTGGCACGACGCATCAGGTCGGCTTCGACGTGCTGGATGGCACCTCGCTGCTGCAGTTCGGTGTAGGTGTTGAGAATGTTCTGCAGTTTCTGGAGGAACCACTTGTCAATCTTGGTGAGGTCGTGAATCTGGTCGACGGTGTAGCCCATGTGCATGGCTTTCTCCACCACAAGGACTCGCTTGTCGGTGGGAGCCTTGAGGGCGGCATCCACATCGTCAATCTCCAGTTCGTGGTTGCCCACGAAGCCGTGCAGTCCCTGCCCAATCATGCGGAGACCCTTCTGGATGGCTTCTTCGAAGGTGCGGCCAATCGCCATCACCTCGCCCACGGATTTCATGCTGGAAACGAGTTCTCGGTCCACGCCACGGAACTTGCCCAAGTCCCAGCGGGGAATCTTGCACACCACATAGTCGAGGGCAGGCTCGAAGAAGGCTGAGGTGGTCTTGGTGACAGAGTTTTTCAGGTCGAAGAGTCCATAGCCAAGTCCGAGTTTGGCAGCCACGAATGCCAAAGGATAGCCTGTCGCCTTCGATGCCAAGGCGGAGGAACGGCTGAGACGGGCATTCACTTCGATGACACGGTAGTCCTCGCTTTCGGGGTCGAAAGCATACTGCACGTTGCACTCGCCCACGATGCCGATGTGGCGGATAATCTTGATGGCGAGGGCACGGAGTTTATGGTATTCGCTGTTGGTCAATGTCTGGGAAGGGGCGACGACGATGCTCTCGCCGGTGTGGATGCCGAGGGGGTCGAAGTTCTCCATGTTGCAGA
>CALAVF010000239.1 GCA_937892315.1 uncultured Prevotellaceae bacterium
AGTGGCACAAAGGCGTTCATGATGAGGATGGCGAACGACATACCCTCGGGGTAGGCACCGTAGGTACGGATGATGACCGTGAGGACACCGATGGCGACACCATACACCAACTGACCGTTCTTGCTCATAGGCGAAGTGACATAGTCGGTTGCCATGAAGATTGCACCCAAAAGAAGACCACCGCTCATCAGTTCTGCCAACGGATTGGCATACACTGGGTTGGCGAGGTTGAGAAGACCTGAGAACACAGCCACGGTGGCAAGGATGCTCACGGGGATGTGCCATGTGATGACTTTCTTCCACAAGAGGATGATGAAGCCGAGAATGAGGGCAGCCGCACACACCTCGCCGAGACAGCCGCCGGTGTTGCCGAGCAGCATACTCTGGAACGAAGGAAGTTGGTCGAGCATGCTGGCATCGCCATTCTTGAAGGCGGTCTTCATGATGGCAAGCGGAGTGGCACCCGTCTCAGCGTCGAGATAAGTGCCGAAGCCCTGACCTGGCACTGGCCAAGTGGTCATATCCACTGGGAACGAGATGAGCAGGAAGGCACGACCGGCAAGGGCGGGGTTGAAGAGGTTGCAACCCAGGCCGCCGAAGGTCATCTTCACAACGCCGATGGCGAACAACGCACCCACGATGATGATCCAAGGCTGGATGTTGCTGGGCATGTTGAACGCGAGGAGAATACCCGTCAGCACGGCAGAGCCATCGGTGACGGTACACTTGGGGTTCTTCAGCATGAACTTGTTGATTGCCCACTCGAAGAACACACAGGCAGCCACGCTGATGGCTGTCGTTATGATTGCACCCACGCCGAAACTGATGAACGAGCACAGAAGAGCAGGCACCAGAGCGATGCACACCCAGTACATATTCTTCTGGATGGAGTCACCGCTATGCACGTGTGGTGAAAGTGATACTACTAATTTATTTGCCATAATTCTTATTTTTTAGCCGCCATCTGACGAGCACGAATATTAGTCATAACGGTTTGTTTACCCATGCGGATGAGGTCGAGCAGCGGACGGTTGGACGGGCAGGTGACCTGGCACGAGCCGCACTCGATGCAACTGGTGATGTCCTCGCCTTCCACCTTGTCCCACATCTTCTTGCCCGAGCAAGTGGCGAGCAGATAAGGCTCCAGACCCATCGGGCAGGCGCTGACGCACTTGGCACAACGGATGCATGGCTGCTCTTCGCCACGGCGAGCCTCGTCGCCGCTCATGATGAGCACACCAGAGGAACCCTTGCAGATGGGCACTTCGGTGTTGACCAACGCCTTACCCATCATCGGGCCACCGCCAATCACCTTGGCATCGCCATCGGGCAGACCGCCACAAGCCTCAATCAGTTGGCTCATAGGCGTACCCATGCGAGTGAGGAAATTGCTGGGCTGCTTGAGTTGCTTACCCGTCACGGTCACGATGCGTTCGAAGAGCGGCTTGCTCTTCATCACCGCCTCATAGACAGCGAACGCCGTGCCCACATTCTGGATGATGGCACCGACAGACACCGGCAGTGCAGGAGGTGCAGGCACCTGACGACGCACCACGGCATCGATGAGTTGCTTCTCACCACCCTGCGGATACTTGGTCTTCAGAGGAACGACCTCGATGTTGGGGTGCCCTGCGGCACACTTCTCCGAGAGGAGTTTGATGGCATCAGGCTTGTTCTCCTCGATGCCGATGAAGCCCTTCGTCACCTTGGCAGCCTTCATCAGCAACTCTACGCCGACGAGCACTTCGTCAGCCTTTTCGAGCATGAGACGATGGTCGGCAGTGAGGTATGGCTCACACTCCACCGCGTTGATGATGACCCACTCGGGCTTGAACTGCGGAGGGGGCATCAACTTCACATGCGTGGGGAAACAAGCACCACCCATGCCGACGATGCCGGCGTTCTTGACTTTCTCGATGATCTCTTCGGGCGTGAGTTCGGGCTTATCCTTCAGCGTAACGAGCGTGTCGCTACGGTCGATGCTTTCCTCCCACTCGTCGCCTTCCACCGTGATATATACAGCGGGCTTCTTGTAGCCGCTGGCTTCCACCACCGTGTCCACCTTCAGCACCGTGCCGCTGACAGACGAGAAGATGGATGTGGAGAGCGCCTTTTCCATGGGTTTGGCAATCTGCGTGCCCACTTTCACCTTGTCGCCCTTCTGCACGATAGGCACAGCAGGCGCACCGATGTGCTGCCCCATGGGGAACACAGCGATCTTTGGCAACTCCGCCACCTTGATTGGTTCAGCAGCAGAAAGTTTGTTCTCTGCCGGATGAACACCACCTATTCTAAATGTTTTCATTGCGTTTTCCTTTTATTTAAGTCCAAGCAGAATCAACTGGCTTGGTGGAAGTGGAGCGTCGGTACGCTTATCTTCAAATTTAACTTCTTTTGCTGCCGGAGCAGGATTGCTGATGTCCTTCGGACCTGCCAACAGAATCTGCTGGCTCGGCATGAGCGGAGCATCATACTTGACTTCGATGGGCTTCCATTCCTTGGCTGGCTTGGCAGGAGCAGCAGGAGCCGCAGCACCAGCGGCAGGCTTGGCGGCAGGTTTCGCACCAGCCGCCTTGGGCATGGTGGCAATCACCTTACGCTCGATGCCCTTCACACTGATGGATGCGATGGCACCGCGTGGGCAAGCCTCGAAGCAAGCACCACAGAGCACACACGCCTCGGGGTTGATGTAAGCCACATTGTTGCCCACATGCACAGCGTCGCTGCCGCAGGCATTCTGACACTTCTTGCAGGCAATGCAGGAACTGCCACAAATCTTCATGGCATCGGCACCCTTGTCCATGTTCATACAGGTCACCACGAAGGCATCCTTGTTCTCGCCACTCACGTTGCGAACCTCCATGATGCCACGAGGACAAGCCTTCGCACAGGCACCACAAGCCGTACACTTCGTGGCATCCACCTCTGGAATGCCCGTCTTGGGGTTCATGTGGATGGCATCGAACTGACACGCTGCCACACAGTCGCCACAACCCAGACAGCCGTATGCACAGGCTGTTTCGCCCATGCTGGCAG
>CALAVF010000240.1 GCA_937892315.1 uncultured Prevotellaceae bacterium
TGGTCGGCGAACCGATGACGACGTGGTCGGCAGGTCGACCACGACGTGGTCGATTTTGAGGTTGTTACAGCACGCAATTTGACACACCCTCTTTTTGTTTGGTCTTTGCCTTACTCTGTCGCAACTCGGCCATTCAAGCAAACTTGATGGTTCTCGCTGCTCCTTCGTTTGACCATTCGTGCCAGAGCGTTTGACCATTTGTGTAAACTATTGGGCGCACGCATGAAAAACCCTATTTTTGCAACATGACATGCCGCATCTCCGTGTATGATGAACAATTAAAATAAACAACAATGAAAAGACAGATTCTGTGGATGCTTGCCGCCATCCTGATTTGCGGCACAACAACAGTTACGCTCTCCTCGTGTTCGGATGATGACGACCAGACACCAGCGGGCGGCATAGAGATTGGATCTTTTACAGGTGACGAAGAGGAAGAGGTGGAACCGACGACCGACCAGATGGCAGTCAGCGTGACGGCAAACGTGCCCGCCGCCGTGCTGAGCCAGTTTGACGACAACTCGACGGGAGCCGCCTTCGTGAAGCGACTGCCCGAGACCACGGGCGAGATTACCGCCGAGACGCGACTGGTGGTGGTGAAGGGCAGCGACGCGCTCACCATCCCCACAGCCACCGTCGAGGCCATGGCCGATGTATATCTGAATGGCGGCTACATAGCCATCGAGACCCCCACGAGCCTGAACTTGGCCGAGGTGGGAGTCAGGTTTGCCGTTGCCCTGCTGAAGAAGCAGAACGCACGCCTGAGTAGCCGCTTCCTGGTGAACGGTCTGCCCATCAACCTGAGCGCCGAGGAGTCGCAGGCTGTGGAGCGTATCAAGACGCGCATCGCCAACATTGTCAGCGTGGCAAGGGCCAATGGCAGCAGCATCATCGACCAGGCGAAAGCCCCCATTGCCGAGATGCTCATTCTCAGCAGCGGCCAGTACTTCATGGAGGTGCCGTTTGTGGAGGAAGGCGACATGCACACCTACGCCATCGACGACGAGGGCAACCGCACCGACGACACCTTCACCCTGAAGACAGAGCGCAACGGATTCCACAACGGCGAGATGGCAGATGCCGCCGCCGAGTGGCTCAACGAGGTGGAAAAGCCCCGCGTGGCCCAAGCCCCCAAGCGTGCAGCAACCCGTGCCAATGCCCAAGATGCCATCAACGAACTGATGGACCCCAGCGAGACGTTCACGTTCGTGGGGAATGCGGGATTTCGGGACTGGGAGAATGAGACGTTTAGACGAACGAAGAGGGTGAAACAGACCATCCGCACGTGGGGCGTTCACGACATGGACAATAACAAGGACTATTACTATGTCAAGCAGAATGTCACCTTGAGCATGGGCAATGTGAAGGGTTATAAGATTTTTTATCCGCAAGAAGGAGAAAATTGGTGGTCAGCAGCATCAAACTATGGGGATTCATGGCATTGCTGGTACGGTGCTTTCCTCTCGAAGTATGACACCTCGATGGAACTGACCGGCAAGGGCACCATCGCTCTGGAAGCCGCCATGCCTGAAACCAAGAACAGCAGCACCACGCAGTCTATCAGCATCGGGACATCACACTCCGAGACCACGACCGTTGGCATCACATGGGGCTTTACAGGTTTGAAACTCACCGGTGGTGGAAGTTATCAAAAAGGATATACCGACAGCCGCTCTTTCAACATGGGCTATTCGAGAGCCATTGAAGACCTGACCGTATCGAAGAACACCAATGGCAAGAAGGTGAGTTGGACTTACGAAGGCAACAAGCCCAAGGGCTATGTGGCGCATGATATTTATGGGAGTGACTACTCCTACTGCCATCAGACCGCACCGGAAATACTGGTGAGCGATGCCGACCTGCTGAACGAAATCTGCTGGTCGGTGGCTAACCCCGATGGCGCCTACACCGTCAACATCTACTCTCTGATTGAGACTGCCGCGCTGCTGGAGGCGAAATCAAGCGGGAACAATATGAAAACCAAGTACGAGTACACGCTTTGGGACTGTGACGGAGACAACAATTTCAGCCACGAACTGCTGGAGCCCTTCCGCGCCCGTCAGACCTGGTGCATGAACATCATCATCGACGAGTGGGAGAACGGCATCGTCACCGGTGCGCAGAGCGAGATTGACAACTATCTCAAGGATTCCTACCCCGACCTCTACGCCCACGAGTTCACCATCTGCGACAAGACGGCGACGAGCGTTGAGGTCATCAGCAGTTTCATCGACTACTCCAAGTCCATCTTCGACTACAATTACGACATCCTGCAGGGCCTGGCCCACAGTTACGGCGTGAAGCAGTTCACCATCCACTGGCGCTGCGACGACACGAACATCACCGTGAAGGAGGGCTACGCCGTGAAGGTGGATGGCGGCACCGGGGAACAGGACCAGACCGTGGCCAGCGTCCGCCTCGACTACGACACCGACAACACCGACCTGATAGCCCACTACGCCGGCAAGAAGGCCAACGTCACCCTCGGCGGTCGCCGCTTCTACAAGAACGGCTCGTGGAACTCGCTCACGCTGCCCTTCGACCTCGACGACTTCGCCGGCACGCCCTTAGAGGGAGCCAGCGTCAGGGAACTGAAGAGCGTGGAGTGCAGCGGCACCACCATGACGCTGAAGTTCAGTGCCGTGGGCAGCATCAAGGCCCACCGCCCCTACATCGTGCGCTGGGATGAGGGCGATGACGCGCTGAGCCCCGTGTTCAGCGGCGTCACCATCCAGGACGGCAGCCCCGTCAAGGTCACCATGAGCAACGGCAACGAGGAGGTCATCGCCTTCGTCGGTGTCTATGACCCGCTGACGCTCAAGGCCAACGACTGCAGCAAACTGTTCTTCGGCAACGACAGCCGTTTGTACTGGCCTTCCGAGGATGTCCCCGTGTATGCCGACTTCGCTTACTTCCAACTATATAACACCACCTATACAAACGTCGTCATCCGATGAACAGAAAGAACTATCAGGCCCCCAGCATGCGGGTCGTCGAACTACATCTGCAAGTGAGTCTTCTGATTAATTCTGGCAATCCAGGGCCAGCACATGCCCCAAGATTAAGATTTTTTGATGACGAAGATGATGAAGTGATAGAAGGTGAATAAGAAACTGCACATAGAAGAAGAGGCTGCACGGTGCCTGCTCTGCGCCGATGC
>CALAVF010000241.1 GCA_937892315.1 uncultured Prevotellaceae bacterium
CCGCCCAAGTGGTGTGACTCAGACCGCCGAGGCGGTGTGACTCAGACCACTTTAGGGGTGTCGGGCGGAGGTTGTGAGGGGATGGCGAAAAAGTCCCTCGCACGGTCATCGCTGATGGTGCGAGGGGTGTGTACACTTGTTTAACTGATCTTTAATTACTAACGCGTTTTTCGTTATTCTTGGGGCTTGGGGGTGTAGTTGGCTGTGGCGTGATACACGACGACGGAGTCTAATGGTTGCTCCCGCAGAGCCTTGGTTTTGATGACGACGGCGCCGTTCTTGGCTCTGTCGCCATAGATGGTGGTGGCAGGTGTGCCTTCGAGGATGGTGACGGATTCGACATCATCGTTGCTATTGATGCCCACCGCCTTGAACAGTTCTGCAACGTCCTCGTCCTCTATCGGCGATTTGCCCCGAAGGGACACGGGAACACACCTGCCAGATACACACCTTCCACCACTTGCACCCAGGTGATGCGAGGATGCTTTTCCGTCGGCAGCACCAGCACGGGTGTGGTGTCCTCTTCCATCAGCGTCTGCATCTGGTAAAACTCTTCGTTGATGACCGTCGGGTGCTCCGTGGTGAAATGCAGCAGCGGCACCACGAGCGACACCAGCATGATGCCCACCAACATGCAGCGGTTGAACCTGTGGAACGTTTCTTTGCTCAGGAAGAAAAAGAAACAACTGTAGAGGAGTGCCAAGGTGATGGCGGATTTGATGAGGTATAACATAAATTTCCCCAAATTAAATTTATGAAAAATTCGTGGTTAATTTATGGGCATTCGTGTTTTATTTTGGACATAAATTACCATGAATTAACCACGAATTTTTCATAAATTATTTTTGTTCTCTAATCATTTCGACGATTTCTCTCAACTCTTCTTCCGACACCTCTTCTTGCTTTGCGAAGAACGAGAGCATCGACTTCAGCGAGTTCCCGAAGAAGGTGCTCTTCACCTCTTTCATCACCCGATTCGTGTACTCCTCACGGATCAGCAAGGGGAAGAACACAAAGGTCTTTCCTCCTCCCTCCTGCTTTCGTGACTCGACAAATCCTTTGTTCACCAAGATTTTCAGGAAGGTCGCAATGGTCGAATACGCAGGCTTCGGCTCTGGGTACTGCTCGATAATCTCGTGGGTCGTCATACCCTCTCCCTTATCCCACAGCACATTCATGATTTCCATTTCCGACTTCGTCAGTTGCCGTTTGGGGAAAAGTTCTTCGGAGCGTTGCCCGAAGTGTTCTTCTTTGTTCCTTTTCATCTTTATTTAATGTTTTAGATTTTCGCTGCAAAGTTAATCTAAACTTTTAGATAAATCCAAACAAAACGGGGCAAAAATGAGCGCCCAACGAAAAGTTTAACCTTTTTTGTTAGATATTCTCAGGCATTTATTAAATATTAAGAAAGACCTTTGCCAATTAGTCTTTTTTATGATAGTGCTTTGTTTTCTTTTCATGGATAATTCTTACCTTTGCCTTCAAATTTGAATGATAAAGGTTTTAGCAATGCGAATGAAAAGAATACTTTTGGCGTGGTGTGTGTGCTGCACGGCAGGTTTGTGCTTTTCACAAACGATGGATGCCGTGTCTCTGATGAAATCCATTTCTTTTTCTCGGAGAGATTTTGTAGATACCATCAAGGTGCAGGTGGAGGACGGGGCAGTCATTGTGCCTGTGGAGATAGCGGGAATGAAGAAACGCTTCCTTTTCGACACGGGTGCTGCGATGGGCGTTTGGTTGGGCGAAGAGGAAGACTGGATGCAGAAGACGGGGAGTGACGGGATGGACATCGCAGACATTAACAAGAATGTGCATCAAAAGACGGTATATCGGTGCCCTCCCATCCGTTTGGGGCATTTGGGCATAGAGAACTACCCGATGATTGCCGAGGATGCCATGAACGATTTCCTGTGTGGGCAGTTTGATGGTCTTCTGGGTTTCAACCTTGTGGGCAGTGGACTTTCTTTCAAGTTGGACACGAAGGACAGCCTGCTGATTGTGACGGACAGAAAGGGTTTCTTTGCCGAAGAAGAGAAGGGAATGCCGATGGTGAAGTATCAATTGGCGAAAAATCTGCATCCGCTTATCACGGTGAAGATGCCTTTGGGTTGGGTGGAAATGCTGTTCGACACAGGAGCCATGAACCATTGGCTCGACTTGCCCGAGCATCTGTTGGAGCGATGGGGCGAGCATCGTCCGAAAATGGAGAAAGAAGTGGGGAATTTGACTTGCTCAGTCGATACGATGATTGGTACTCATATCGGGCTTTATGGTTTCATGGGAGACACGTTGTTGGCAAGAACATTGCACTTCCCGGAAGTGCAAGTGGGTGGGCTAACGCTCAAGGATTTATATGCATGTACAAATTCTCGCACCCTGTGTCTGGGCTCCGCTCTCTTGAAGCGTTCGTCCGTGATTATTGATGCCCCTCGCAAGCGGTTCGTCTTTCTGCCGCATCATGGGGAAAGCACGATTGCTGTGGAAAACCCGAATGTCGGCAGTCTTTCTTTCGTACCCTCCGAATCAGGCGACACACTCGGAGCCCTCCGAGCCGTTGTGCGTAAGGGCTCTCCTGCCTACGAACAAGGCATCCGCACAGGCGACTACCTGCTGGAAGTGGACGGAACCCCCATTCCCGACATCTGCACCTATCGGCAACTCGGCAAGAAAGACAAAGAGGTATCCATGAAGTTCCGTGCTCCCGATGGAAAAGTGAAAACCGCCCGTCTGAGAAGAAGCCAATAAGCACCGTCTGAAAATGAAGAGTCATTCTTCATATTCAGACAGCCTCTGTATATTTTGGACAATTTTTTCTAATAGAGAGAATGTGTCTTGCAGGGTAGAGAGTCCTGTGAGCGTGTGGTCTTTTTGTGTCTCGACAGAATGGAGAAAGGCTTGGAGTTCAGAGAAGTAGCCTTGAGTGTAGATGGAATTGGAGGTAAGGATGGGGGAGAAGTGGTTGGGGGATTGAAGATGGATGGTGTGGAGAGGGGCTGGATGCATTTTCTCGAGGGAGATGCCGAGAAAATGAGTGGGGCGGGGAATGAAGGTAAGGTGTTCTGTTTGGGTGAGATGGTAGGTGCCGGTATGGGTGTGAACGGTCAGGCAGTCTTGTCCATGTGCCCAAGAGTGATTTGTGGAGAGGTCGAGAGTGCCG
>CALAVF010000242.1 GCA_937892315.1 uncultured Prevotellaceae bacterium
AAGTATGCCGTCACCTGCTCCTTCTTGAGCAGTTCGTCTGTGCCTGGCATCATCTGGTGAATCATGCCACGCCATGTCAATTCTTCTACAAAGTCTTTCATTTTCTGATGTTTTATGATATGATTTTGTGTGCAAAGGTACACAAAAAACATGATTTATCAGCCAATCTTCGACATTAAAAAACGAGAAAAATCAAAATCTTTTCGGTCGAGTCCGTCCAGAATGACACAAAAATCCATACTTCGTGCCTCTTGGAACGTCTTGGAATCCTCAACGTGGCGAAAAAAGGAGTATGCTTCTAAGTCGTTGTATTTCAGCATAAACGGATTTCTTACATAGAACGGAAGCACGTCAATGAGACCATGCAGCGATGAAAAAATAGTACAAAAAGTGTGAATTTGTCCTTTTGTCCTTTTGTCTTTTTTTTCTGTGCAGGACAAACGCCTTATTATATATTATTATATTTTTTATTATTATATATTATATATAATATATAATAATAAAAGTCTCCAGTCAGTCATTCATTCGGTGCGAAAAGTCACAAAAGGACAAAAAGACAAAAGGACAAAAGGACGCTTTCTGCGATGTGGGGACATGGGTGTCTGCGATGTGGGGACATGGGTGCCGCCATCTGCCATGTCGCTTGGGCATACCCCTGCCCTGTGTTGGTGATGTGCTTCCGCCCGATGTCTGTCCTGCACTCCTGCCCGACCCCTATCTCCCCTCGTTCTGAATGGCAGACGGGGTAGTTCCGGGGTCGAAACGAATGGTTTGATGAGGCTTAGACAGACAAAACCTCTTTTTATTGGTCTGCATGGAGCCGCCGCAGGGCCACACCCCGAACGGCGAGACACGGTGGAGAACCTTGTCTATGAGAACATCGACATCCTCTGCCAGAGTGAACCGCAGGTGGATTATCAGGGGTGCCTCACCATTCAATGCTTATTCTCTAATTCTGGTGACCGCCAAGTAACCATGCACATCAACAAGCAAGAACAGTTCACGCCCTTCAGGACGTGAACCTCCTGAACTGCTTGCTCTCATGTGCGAAAATTGGCGGTCTTCGAATTAGAGAGAACAAGAGCAGAAAGCCCAAGTTATATCTTTAAGTATGAACGGGAAGACGCTCCTTTCATTGGTTAATAAAATGGTTTCGTTTCCCTGTAGGAGTGTGGCACCCGTGCCTACAGCCTCCCCCCTTCATTGTTCTGTGTACTGTCTGTTTCTTACTTGTGGTTTTAAGAGGTTGAACTAATATTTTGATGAAAAGTGTTATGCTGTAGCCTCGTGCCCGTATTTCTGATAGTCGCCCAATATCTGCTCGATGTGGATGACTTCAGGACAGGAGTCCCACGATACGCCACCACCCATTAAGTACCAGTTGTTGCGTTCTCTGGTTGGTACTTTTTTGAGGCTTGGAAAGGCCGAAATAGGCATGACAATCATTCTACCGTCTTGCAAATTCACTTGAAATTTGCCTCGCTGCGGAAAACACACAGACTTTATCTGTGGTTTCACATTCCAATATCCTTCTTTGTTGAACATGCCTTATTTCTTTATTTTGATGATACGAATCGTTTTGCCTTCTTTGAAATTCTGCCATTGATGCAGCAACTTGTCCTTGTATATCTCTGCCAGTTTCAGAACCTCTTTTGCTTGTGCGTCAGTCAAGTCTCCTTGTTTGGCAATCTCAACTTGGGGCTCAAGCCAAATCTTGCAAAGATTTTGCGTGTCTTTTTTGCCGACATGGATATGGGCTCTGTTTTCGTTGTAGTCCTTGTTGTAAAACAAAAACATCCACATGATTTTAGCCGTGATGTACAATAGGACTTTGGGCATTGTTTCCTTTTTCTATTTTTTGTGCCACAAATATACGGAAACATTTTTAATTTTGTGGCGAAACGAAAGACTTTTTATTTTCACAAGAGAAAAAGTGGCGTAAAAATGAGGCTTTTGATGGCTGATTGTTACATTTTCAATAGGTTTTGCTACTTGCCATAAAGGTGTTATGGTTTTTTCTTCGTATCTTTGCAAACGGAAAACTTTTACTAAAAACCAGAACGATATGACAGTAAAGAACACATTGCAGGCAATGGTGCTTGCGGCGGCATTGACAGCACCTTCGACTCTGATGGCACAGAAGGTGAAGGCTCCTGCTGGGGGCAAGCAAATCAGTAAGGAATTGATTGGTATTTTCTTCGAGGATATCAGTTACTCGGCAGACGGAGGTCTGTATGCCGAACTGGTGGAGAACGGCTCGTTTGAGTACAACCCCACGGAACGTGACGGCTGGGCGCCTGGCACGGGATGGAAGCAGGTTCGCCCTGGACACTCGCTGGGCATGATGCAGGTGAGGATGGACAACCCGATTCACCCCAACAACCCGACCTACATGCGGCTGCACACGGAGCGTGTGAAGGAATACTATGACTATGCCGGATGGAAGGGCTTCGGCTTGGAGAACGGCGGCTTTGACGGCATCGCTGTGAAGGCTGGGGCAAAGTATGACTTCTCTGTGTTCTTCCGCAACTTCGGCGAAGGGAAGCAGGTGCGTGTGGTGCTGGGTGTGCCTCAGGGTTGGGGCAAAGACCCGAAGGTGCTGGCTGAGGCAACGCTGGACGTGAACGGCGAGGCTTGGAAGAAGTACGAAGCCGTGCTGACTGCCAGCGAGGATTGTGCCAATGCCATCTTGCAGATGCTGGTGCTGAACCAGGGCGACCTCGATGTGGATATGGTGTCGCTGATGCCAGAGGACACCTACAAGGGTCATGGCTTGCGGAAGGACTTGGCAGAGGCTCTGGAGGGCTTGCAGCCAAAGTTCATGCGTTTCCCTGGCGGATGCGTGGTGCATGGCGGTGGCGACGGATTCTGGGACACGTATCGCTGGAAGACCACCATCGGCCCGAAGGAGCAGCGTCGTGGCATCAAGAACACCTGGGGCTATCATCAGTCGATGGGTCTTGGCTATTATGAGTATTTCCAGTTCTGTGAAGACCTCGGCATGGAGCCGCTGCCGATTCTGCCTTGCGGCGTGAGTTGCCAAGGTACGAACGGTGGCTGGGGCATGAAGAATCAGGCACAGGACGTGGTGCCCATGAGCGAGATGGACGAGTGGGTGGACGAAGCACTCGACCTCATCGAATGGGCAAATGGCGACGTGAACACCAAGTGGGGCAAGAAACGTGCCGAGCAGGGACACCCCAAACCCTTCAACCTGAAGTATCTCGGCATCGGCAACGAGGAGAGAATCTCGCCTGAGTTTGAGGAACGCTTCAAATATATGTATAAGAAGGTGATGGAGAAGTACCCCGACATCGTGATTGTCGGCACGGCAGGTCCTGGCTCTCACAAGGGCAACCCCGACTTCGACAATGGTTGGCGTATCGCTGAGGAGACTGGTCTTCCCATCCTCGACGAGCACTACTACGAGCCTCGCGACTACTTCCTCAACAATCAGGACAACTACGACAAGTATCCTCGTGGTCGCAAGACAAAGGTGTATCTGGGCGAGTATGCTGCCAAGGACAAGAAGATGGCAGACGCACTCTACGAGGCACTCTATCTGCTGGGTGTGGAACGCAATGGCGATGTGGTGGCGATGACCAGTTATGCACCCCTCTTTGCCAAGAAGAACCACATGAGTTGGAACCCCGACCTCATCTATTTCGACAACACCAGCGTTGTGCTGACGTGCAGTTACTATGTGCAGCAGATGTTCGGCACCACTCCGGGCGACTACTACTATGGCGACGTGGCAACCTTCGAGGGAGGCGACAAGTTTCAGGGCACTTCCACCGTCCTCAACACGGAGAAGGGCGAACTCTACATCAAACTGGTCAATGCCGCAGAAGACGCCAAGACTGCCACCATCGACCTCAGCCGCTTCAAGGGCATCCCTGCCAAGGCTCAGTTGACCACCATCAGCGCTCCTTCTCTCGACACGGAGAACAACTTCGACGCCCAACCTGTCGCACCTTCCGACAAGGAAATCAAGGTGAGCAAGAAGATGACCTTCACGGCAGAACCCCGTTCAGCCAATGTGATTCGATTGAAGTTGAAGTAATCTCCGCTTTCTCACACATACTCTCACAAAAGTGCCAAGACTTCCCTCCGAGGTCTTGGCACTTTTTTGGTTGTTTTTTTGGAAAAGACCGCATTTTTTTTGTGTTGTGCCAGATTTGTAGTATCTTTGCAGCAAAGATAGGCGGCAACTCTCCAGCCTTGTATGGAGATTGTCGCAAAGTGAAAC
>CALAVF010000243.1 GCA_937892315.1 uncultured Prevotellaceae bacterium
CCTGAAGACCATTTGCTGATGGCTTGCTATACGGACGATGGGCAGATGCTCCCTTCTGATGTGGCGGAGCGTCTCTTTTCCCTTAATGCCCAAGAGGGAAGGCACGCCCAGATGAATGCAGAGATGGCTGAGTGGCTCCTGCAAGACATTCAGCAGCAGAAAGGAACGGCAAAGGAGGAGAACTACCAGCGGAACCAAGCGTTTTTTGAAACAGAAATCGACAAACTCAACTTGTGGGCGGATGATATCAAGATTGGTTTGGAACGGGAAATCAGCGACCTCGATGCAGAAATTAAACTTCGCAAGGCCGAAGCACGGAAACTGACCCGACTGGAAGAAAAAATCGAGGCACAGCGCAAAGTGAAAGACCTCGAAAAGCGACGTAGTGAAAAGCGTCGCAATCTCTTCGAAGCCCAAGACGAGGTGGATGCCAAGAAAGATAAACTCTTTGATGAGGTGGAACAAGCCCTTCGACAGAAGAAAGAGAGTGAAGAAACTTTGTTTAATATAAGATGGAGGATTGTATGAGTAAATTAGTAAAAATAGATGGCGAGTATGCCAATTGGATAAAAGACCTAAGCCTTCGTTTTCGGAAAAGCCAGATAAAGGCTGCGGTGAGAGTGAATGGTGAGTTAATCCAGTTCTATTGGGAACTGGGTAGAGACATTGTTGAAATGAAGGCTGATGAGCGATGGACGGAAAATTTTTGGAAAAATCTTCATGAAGATTTGCAAACCGCCATTCCAAATTTACAAGGACTTTCCATCACAAATCTTCAGTACACTAGGCGTTTTTATATACTCTACAAACCCTTTATTTCAGGACACCCACAACTTGTGGGTGTACAAGAAAAGAGATATAGTACAGTGGAACACCCACAAGTTGTGGGTGAAGTGGAACAAAATGGGATGCTTGTAAAAGTTTCACAAGTCGTAAGTCAATTATGCCTTATTCCTTGGGGGCACCATCGGTATATTATTGACAAATGTTTTGATTCGCCGCAAAAGGCTTTGTTCTATGTCCAGCAAACCATCAAAAACAATTGGTCTCGTGCCGTTCTTCTCAATTTCCTCGATACGGATTTGTATGAACGTCAAGGTCAAGCCATCACTAATTTCAAGGAGACATTGCCCGAAATACAGGGAGACTTGGTACAACAATTGCTGAAAGACCCCTATTGTTTTGATTTTGCAAACCTTACAGAGCGTTATACAGAAAAAGAACTGAAGGAGGCATTGATCACCAACGTGGAAAAGTTCTTGTTGGAATTGGGCAATGGCTTTGCCTACATGGGAAGAGAATTTCGCATAGAAGTAGGGCAGACAGAATTGTTTGCCGACATGCTTTTTTATAACACTCACCTGCATTGTTATGTAGTGGTCGAGGTGAAGACACAGAAGTTTGAACCAGCCTTCTTAGGACAATTAAGTGGATATGTTTCATGTGCCAATCATGTTTTGAAGCGTGATGGCGACAGCCCTACAGTTGGCTTACTAATTTGCAAAAGCAAAGATGATGTCATAGCCCAATATGCCCTCGAAGGTTATAACAATCCGCTGGGTATTTCTGAATATGAACTTTCCAAACTATATCCGAAAGATTTCAAAAGCACATTACCGAGCATTGAAGATATTGAAAGAGAACTTAAAAATTGAAGAACGATGGCACAAGATAAACTACAAAAGTTAGAATTGGCTTGGATAGGGAAAGATGAGAAGCGGGAGGCAATCGAACCTCGGATTCTCATTGAAGACCCTAAATATAGTTATGGCGATACAGAAAGTGGCAACATGCTTATTCACGGCGATAATCTGTTGGCGTTGAAGGCATTGGAGCAGAAATACACAAACTGCATCAAATGCATTTATATTGACCCGCCATATAATACGGGGAATGCATTTGAATATTACGATGATGGAGTGGAACATTCGATATGGCTGTCTTTGATGTTCCAACGAATCTCCATTTTATATAACTTGCTGGCTCCAGATGGTGCATTTTGTATGCAACTTGATGACGAAGAGGTGCATTATGCCAAGATTATATGTGATGAGATTTTCAAACGAAATAATTTCATTGCGACTATTGCCGTGAAATCGTCAACTCCAAGCGGTGTGAAGACCGCCCATAGGACAAAAAAGATTATCAAACAAAAAGATTTTATTTTAGTGTATAAAAAATCAGATGCTTTGACTATAAATCCTCTGTATGTAAAAAGAGAAACTTGGGATACACATTATTCTTTATATCTCACAAAGACTGATGGAAGGTATAACTTGCAAGATTTAGGTCATGTTCTGTATGAAAAAGGAATATACGATTATGTCCCTAAAATAAAAGAACTTGATATAAATGATAAAAAGTTTAAGAATTTCTATATAAACCATCGAAATGCCATCTGTCGTCTTCAGACACATAAAAATGTTGAGGCTGGGAAATACTCAAAAGAACACATGAATGAGGTTGTCTCATATCGGTCAAAAGATGATAACAAGGATGATTTGTATTATAATGGTTCTGTCATAACGCCTTTGTCACGAGGGTTTCAAAAGGTTATATGGAATAGGGATATAACAGAGGATTTGGGCATGCTGCTATGTGATTTTTGGAGTGACATCGACTTCCAAAACACTCAAAATGAAGGTTCTGTGGATTTCCCAACATCGAAAAAACCAGAAGCCTTGATATATAGAATTATATCAATGTTTACAGAAGAGGGGGATTATGTATTAGATAGTTTCCTTGGCTCTGGCACCACAGCAGCTGTTGCACAAAAAATGAATAGGAGGTATATTGGGATAGAGTTGGGGCAACACGCTTATACTCATTGCTTTCCTCGACTGGTAAAGGTGACTTCTGGGACAGACCAAAGTGGAATGACAAAATCGGTACATTGGAAAGGCGGCAGCGGCTTTAAGTTCTACGAACTGGCTCCAAGCCTGCTGAAAGAGGACAAGTTCGGCAACCTCGTCATCAACAAAGAATACAATGCCGACATGCTTGCCGCAGCGATGGCGAAACAGGAAGGCTACACCTATCAGCCAGACAGCACCCTCTACTGGAAGCAAGGTCAAAGTTCGGAGCACGACTACATCTACACCACCACCCAGTTCCTCACCGTGGAGAGTCTCGATGCCATCAGCGAAACCATGCAGGAGGACGAAAGCCTCCTCATCTGCTGCACCGCCTTCCAGAAGGAATGCACCAACCACGCCACCCGCATCACCGTGAAGAAAATCCCTCAGATGCTCCTCGGCCGCTGCGAGTTCAACAAGGACGACTACTCCCTCAACATCATCGACATGCCCCCACTTGACCTCGACGAAGACCCTGACACCGACTTCACCGAAGACGAACCCACAATCGAAGACAATAAACCCGTGCAAGGCACGTTATTTTAAATAAATAGTGAAACTATGATAGAGCAGATTATATTAGACAACTATAAATCTATCAAGCATGCTCAGATTCCTTTGCGGAATATTAACGTGCTTATTGGAAGCAATGGAGCAGGAAAGAGTAATCTTATTTCCTTCTTTGAACTTGTACAGGCAATGTTAAACCAAAGACTGGGAAATTATGTTCTCCAAAGAGGAGGAATCGACCGTTTCTTGTATAATGGAAGACAACACTCTGCACACATCAAGGGATTGATTGACTTTGACAATACGAATGCGTTCTTTTTCAAGTTGCTCCCGATGGTTGTAGGGAACAAAGCCTTTATAGATTCCACTGGCGATTTCTTTAATAACAAGAAAGACTCCACGAAGGATTACGATACACTATGGAACAAAACATCATGGGACTATTCTGTTGAAGAGTCTGGAATCATTAACAGCCAAAAATGGAGGGCTGGTTACTTGAAGAAATTCCTCAACAGTTTCACTGTCTATCACTTTCACGACACAAGCATAACCTCTCCAATGAGAATGCGATGTAAAATTAGTGATAACACGAATCTTAGGCATGACGCTTCAAATTTGGCGGCATTTCTCTATCGTTTGCAAGAAACGGAACCAAAGAATTTCAAACTGCTGGAAGCGGCAATCCGCTCTATCGCCCCTTATTTTCTGAGATTTGACTTAAAACCAGAAGTGCTGCCAAACGAAGAAATTAAACTGGAATGGAAAGAGACTGAGAGCGATGCCTATATGGATGCCTATAGTTTGTCAGACGGTACGCTACGTTTCATCGCATTGGCAACACTACTCATCCAAGACAATCCTCCTGCCACCATTATTGTTGATGAGCCTGAGTTGGGCTTACATCCTCGTGCTATCAACAAGTTGGCTGCGTTGGTCAGAAGGGCTTCCGCCAAAACGCAAATCATCTTGGCAACGCAATCTGTTGAACTGCTCAACAATTTTGAAACAGAAGACATCATTATTGTTGACAGAAAGGATAACCAAACGGTATTTGAACGCCCTGACACAGAGCGTTTGAAGATTTGGTCAGACAAGTATGCGCTGGGAGAAATCTGGACAATGAATTTATTAAAGGGATAAGGTTATGAAGAGGTTATACATCGTTGTAGAAGGACAGACAGAGGTGGAGTTCGTCGAGTCATTGATTGCTCCATTTTTGCAGAAATATGAAGTGTACAGTGTAACTCCTGTCATTATCCATACAAGCAAGTCAGGCAAAGGCGGTTTCGTGAATTATGTACATCTGAAGAATAAAGTGCTTGATTTGCTAAAATCCAACAGCAAAGATTTTGTTGTAACCACACTTGTGGATTTCTTCCGTTGTCCCCAACTGCCTTCGCCAGAAAAATGGGAGAGCATCAATGACCACAATCGTCGCGTTACCACGATGGAACAATGTATTGCAGATGACATCAACGATACTCGTTTCATCTCATACATCCAGTTACACGAATTTGAAGCATTGCTATTTTCTTCTAACATCGGTTTTGAGAACTATTTCACAGAGGAAGAATCGAAGAAGACATCTACAATCATTCAGAATTTCGAGAATCCAGAAGAGATTAACACCTCTCCCGAAGGAGCCCCTTCAAAACGTTTGCTGACAATCAGAGAGAATTATGACAAAGTATTGGAAGGAAATGCTATTGCTTTAGAAATCGGCATTGAGACAATACTTTCTAAATGCCCACGATTCAACGAGTGGATTGAAAAACTAATCGAAGCGTGCAAATCATGAATACAACAGCAAACAATATCAAGCAGCGCCTGTCTTTGCGAGAGCCACTTTGTAAGGCATTGGATGTGGTGGTGAGGCTGACGGATAATCTCTCTTTGAAGAAACCTGCGGAGGGAGGGGAAGAGGCTTTTGTCAAAGAAGAGTTGGCAAAAGCACAAGAGGTGTGTCCGTTGTGTAGGGATTTTGAAAGGGATTTTCCATCGTTTGCATTCTCAATTGCCACAGTCATCGGGAAGACAAGGCTGATGGGGGCTTGTATTGCTTATCTGTATTTGAAGAAGAATATCCGTCACTTCTTCATTCTTGCCCCCAACCTGACGTTGTATGATAAGTTGATTCGGGACTTTGGCGACCCATCATACGAAAAGTATGTGTTCAAGGGGATTTCTGAATTTGTGCACAACCAGCCTGTTGTGATTACAGGTGATAATTATGAACAGGCGAGAAATCTTTTCTCTGCCACAGAAATTCAAATCAACGTCTTTAATATTTCCAAGTTCAATACCGATAGCAAGGACAGCAAGAAGGGTGCTCCCAAAATGAAGCGACTCTCGGAATATCTGGGGCAATCGTATTTCAATTACCTTGCAAGTCTTGATGATTTGGTGATACTGATGGACGAGGCTCACCGTTATCATGCAGATGCGTCTCGAAAGGCAATCAATGAGTTGCGTCCTGTGTTGGGATTGGAGATGACGGCAACGCCATACGACGAGAAGGGGAAAGCGTTCAAAAATATTGTATATGAGTACAACTTGGCAGAAGCATTGGCGGAAGGGAAGTATGTGAAGAATCCAACCATCGCAAAACGCCGTAACTTTGAGAAGAAAGACCAAACGCCAGAAGAGTTGGACGTGTTGAAACTGGAGGATGCGATTAGTGTGCATGAACACACCAAACTGCATCTGGAGTTGTATTCGAAGGAAAACAATGTGCCATTAGTGAAACCTTTTATCTTGGTGGTTTGCCGTAACATTCAACACGCCAAAGAGACGGTTGATTTAATCGAAAACAAAATCTATGAAGGGAAGTACCAAGGGAAGGTGTTGCAAATAGACAGTTCAACGAAGAAGAATGATGAGATAGACCAACAGTTTGTTTCGCTTGAAGACCCCAACAACAAGATTGAAGTTGTGGTGCATGTGAACATGCTGAAAGAGGGTTGGGATGTGACAAACCTTTACACGATTGTGCCACTCCGTGCTGCCGATGCCATTACTTTGGTGGAACAAACGATTGGACGTGGGTTGCGTTTGCCATACGGAGGGAAAAGAACAGGCAATGCAGAGGTGGATAAGTTGACGGTGATTGCCCATGAAAATTTTGATGAAGTCATCAGTAGAGCACAAGACCCAAAATCCTTGCTGAACAAGTTGAGTTACGTGGAATTGGATGACGAGGAACTGAAACCTGTTGCGGGGCAGATTGTCAAAGGAAAGACCTCGTTTGAAGAGAAAATTGAGCAAGAAAAGGCAAAAGCGGAGCAACAGCATGATGCGGTAAAAGCCAAGGCTATCTATGATGCGAAGATGGCTATATGGGAAGCCATTCCACTGATGAATATACAGGTGAAAAAGCAGGAAGACCTTGCCAAGCCAGAGAATATCGCGAAACTGAAAAAACTGACAGAAACCATCATCAAAGAAAAGGCTGCCATTGCCAATCCTCTTTTTGCTGAAGAAGAATCTGCCAGACAGATGCAAGAGGTGACGCCTGTCATCAATATGGTGGTGAAAGACTACATTGACAATGTCATAGAAATTCCTCGTGTGGTGATTGAACAGCCCCAAACCACGGCTGTTTTCCATCCATTTGACTTAGACACGTCAGAAGGTTTTTCATTTCCTGCACCGAGCAATGAGATTATCCGTATGGGGTTGAAGAATAATGAAGTGGAAGTGCTGAAGGCAATATCCAGTGGCTACTTTGACGAGCCCGTGAAGGAGATTGTCGCTCAATTGATGAACTTTGAGGAAATTGATTATGACGAAAATGCGGAGTTGCTTTTTCACTTGGCGAATCAGGCAGTAGAGGCGATTCAACAGCAGACAGAAGAAGGCAAAGACATTGCCCAAAAGGTGCATCAATTTAAGACGGCAATCGCCAATCGTATCTATCACCAAATGAAAGAGCATTTCACCTTGGAGAAACAAGGATATGCCAGTTCGCGTGTCTTGCCTTTTGTGGAACTGTTGCCTCAGCATTTGACAGAAGAAACGGCATTTGGGTATCGGGATTATCGTCTTCCTTTTGGTGCCAATCAGAAGTCTTTTGTGAAGAAATATATCTATACAGGCTTTCTGAAGTCCTATTATCAGACCTACAAGTTTGATAGTACAACCGAGTTGGACTTTGCTTGTTTGCTCGAAAATGATGCGGACGTATTACGTTGGCTTCGTCCTGTCCCCAATCAATTCAAAATCTATTGGTCGAATGGTGCACATCAATATGAGCCTGATTTTATTGTGGAAACGGATGACAAAATATACATGATTGAAACGAAGGCGGAGAAGGACATGAACAATGACGAGGTGCAAGAGAAAAAGAAGGCGGCTATGGAGTATTGTTCTATTGTTTCAGATTATACAAAGGAGAATGGCGGAAAGGAATGGCAATATGCCTTGATTCCACATAGTGTAGTGGGGCGAACGCTTAAACTTCAATATGTTTTGGCTTTGTCTCTTACATAAGTGATTCCATATAAAAGGAATCTCCGTGTGGTGGTAACTATTCAGCGATTAGTATATCCTGCCCATAAATAGAATCCGTCATTTCTCC
>CALAVF010000244.1 GCA_937892315.1 uncultured Prevotellaceae bacterium
GAAACGGCGGTAAGAGTCATAAACGAAGTGTGGATTGCCGGTCTTCTTCACCATGCCTTCTGCCACTTCGTCGTTCAGACCGAGGTTGAGGATGGTGTCCATCATGCCAGGCATAGAGGCACGGGCACCTGAACGTACAGACACGAGCAATGGGTTCTGCACATCGCCGAACTTGCTGTTCATTAATTTCTCGATGTGAGCCACGGCAGCGTTCACTTCGTCCTGAAGAAGTTCCTTGATTTTCTCCTCACCTCCTTCATAGTACTCATTACAGCAATCTGTAGTGATTGTAAAGCCTGGAGGAACAGGCACGCCGATAAGGTTCATTTCGGCAAGGTTTGCTCCCTTGCCACCAAGTGCTTCGCGCATCTGCGCATTACCTTCTGCTTGTCCATTACCGAAGGTATAAACTCTTTTTTGAGCCATAACTTTTCCTTTTGTTTGTTTAATTATTTAAGGTTATTAATAGAATAGATATGTTGTTCCGTACAAATCGACTGTTTCAATTCACGCATGAAAGAATACTTCCGATTGTTTAATTCGCAAATATAACATGTTTCGTTCAAATTCACAAAACTTTTGAGATTTTTTTGATAAAAAGGTATCTATTTACCCGAAAGTTTGCGAATGATTTCCATATTCAGCCTTGTAATGCGTTGACTTTTACGCAAGTTTTCCTGAATGATTTCCTCTGTTTTGTTGTACATGTTACGGAAGTGTTCGGTCACAAAACTTTGCACTCTTTCTTCCACGGCAGGCACTCCTTCCTCCTTGGGCGACACGCACAAAAGTCCGTTCGGCACCAACTCCACCACTACCCTCTCCCCTGTCTGCATCGGATCACCGTCGAAATGTGCCACACCTGGCTTGGAGCGTCGAATGGTGGCTTTCTGACACTGGAAGGTTTTGATGCGTGAGTTCTGCCCGATGGTGCCGCCAAAGAGTTGGGTGGCAATCAGTGGGGCTTCAATGGCGGTGAAAGGCTCGATGATGGTCACGTCCATGATACCGTCCCTGACAGATGCCGACGGAGCGATGTAAGCGTTGTTGCCATATTGGGAGGCATTGGCACAAGAGATGAGGAACGCCTTGTACACCTCGTGTACCTCTTCCCCATCGTTCTTGTTCACGATGTCCACGTCGTAAGTTTCTGGATGATATTTCAATCCGCTGTTCAGCACATTTTCAATGTAGGAAACAGGACCTCGCTTGCCCGATTCGGCAAACTTCTGGGAGATAAATGCGTCGAATCCCACCCCACAGGTGCAGAAAAAAGGTCGCCTGTTCACCAATCCGTAATCCATCATCTGCGTTTGCCCTTGATTGATGATTTTGATAGCACTCAGCGGGTCGGTCGGAATGCGTAGATGGCGTGCCAAACCGTTTCCCGAGCCAGAGGGTATGATGGCGAGTGCCGTCTGTGTGTGTACCAATCCACTCGCCACCTCGTTTACTGTCCCGTCACCTCCGATGGCACACACCACATCGATGCCTCTTTCCGCTGCCGATTGAGCCAACTCAGTGGCATGTCCTACATACTCTGTTTTCACAATATCGTAATCGTAAACCTCCTTGTCAAGATGCTCCCCTATCAATTTCAGCACATAATTCTTGCCCGACGTACCCGAAATGGGGTTCACGATAAAAACAATTCTCTTGTTGTCTGCCATATATCAGATGTAAAACACAAAACGTATTTTGCAATTCTCCTATTATATAAATAAGGTGTACCATGTGGGCACTCCCCCTCTTCGAAAGTTGTCAACTCTCATCAAAACCTGTCGTTTTGAAAAAAGCAGTGCAAAAGTACGATTTTTTATGCCATTTCCTCAATTTTTAACAATGTTTTTTGACAATATTCATTTTTTTTCAGAAAAGATAAGGAAGAAAAGTTCTTTTTTTACTAACTTTGCATCGTTTTTGTATTAAATGCAGAAAGAAATAGAAAATAACAATAACGAATAGCGTGTCTCTTTCAGTGCTGCTGAGAGCAATGATTCATGTGAGATGATAATGCGGATCGGCATCAAAAAGTATTGAAACGCACAATGTAACTATGGGTTTATTACAAGAAAGAATGAAGAAGTATAGAGAGCCGCAGAAGTACATCAATGCGGGTGTCTATCCTTACTTCAGAGAAATTGACAGCCATCAGGACACCGAAGTTATCATGAGTGATAAGAAGGTTCTCATGTTCGGCTCCAATTCGTACATGGGTCTTACCTATGACAAGCGAATCTGTCAGGCTGCCATCAAAGCAATTGAGAAATATGGCACGGGATGTGCTGGCTCACGTTTCCTCAACGGTACACTTGACCTCCACATTCAACTTGAGCATGAACTGGCAGATTTTGTCGGCAAAGATGAAGCCCTTGTCTATTCTACAGGCTTCACGGTAAATTCCGGCGTTGTGTCATGTCTGACAGGAAGAAGCGACTACATCATTGGTGACGACCGTGACCACGCTTCTATCGTGGATGGACGTCGCCTCTCTTTCTCGCAGTTCTTCCACTATCGTCACAACGACATGGCAGACCTTGAGCACCAACTCATGCGATGCAATCCCGATGCTGTGAAGTTGATTGTCATTGATGGCCTTTTCTCCATGGAAGGCGATTTGGCAAAACTCCCCGAAATCATTGAACTCAAGAAGAAGTACGATGCAACAGTAATGGTTGACGAGGCTCATGGTTTGGGTGTGTTCGGAAAGCAGGGACGCGGTGTATGCAACCACTTCGGAGTGACAGATGATGTGGACCTGATTATGGGAACGTTCTCCAAGAGTCTTGCTTCCATCGGCGGTTTTATTGCGGCAGACAGTGACACCATCAACTGGCTTCGCCACAACAGCCGCACCTACATCTTCAGTGCCAGCAACACCCCTGCAGCAACGGCCGCAGCACTTGAGGCTCTGCACATCCTCAAATCAGAGCCTGAGCGTCAGGAAAACCTCTGGAAGATTACCCGCTATGCCCTTGAGCAGTTTAAGCAGGCAGGCTTCGAGATTGGTGACACAGAAAGCCCAATCATTCCGCTCTACGTGCGTGATGCTTTCAAGACCTTCCAGGTGACCAAACTCGCATTCGACAAGGGTGTCTTTGTCAACTCGGTTGTTCCACCAGCATGCGCTCCTCAGGACACGCTGATTCG